>DATJKY010000274.1:0-11824 GCA_035490955.1 Terriglobia bacterium
AACGACCCGAGCCGGGCTGCGCGTCCATGCCGAAGTCGATTCTCGTAAATACCCAAAGGGGGTGAAGGTTACGGACGAAGAGGTGGCCTCGATTCGAATCGAGCGCGACAAATTCCACGGAGATTGGAACTACACGATACTCCCACACGCTGTCTAAAATGTGTTCTATTTATTTTGTGACAGATCCTAAGCCCTAAAAAATGTGGAGTTGAGAGCGCCTGAACCTGCGATCGGCAAGGGTCTGGCGTGTAGACTCCACATTTCTGGCGACTTCACATTCATCGGAAAATGTGCAGCTGCACATTTCCCGATCAACTCGATCAGATAACTCAGGGTCTGAATCGCGGCTTCCAGCTCCTGATAATCTTCCTCCCCCAACGGTCCCTGCCGCGCCCGCCCCAGCAGCGCTTCCAATTCTTCGAAGTTCACTTCGATCACCTCGGGCCGCTTCGGTGCTCAGAATGTTGATGCTTCGCGTCATCGGGGAGACCGGCGCGGGCGAAGCAAGAAGGAAGGGGAGGAGTGAAACAAACCCAATAGAATTAACATGCTTTTTATCAACAACCTACAGCAAAGGGGATAGAAACAAACCCAAAGGAGATAAGTCTCACGGTTTCAACCACTTGTAGCGAAAGTAGGCCGCTTTTTGGCGAAGTTTGTATGGATTGAAGCGGATTTTCCCATTAACGATTGGGAATAAGTTCAGGACAGCCGAACGACTTCTTGATTTTCAGTACTACTGGGAAGCAACCGCCCGCCCGGCCCTTCGAATGGAAGTTCAGGCGCCAAGATCTGACCCAACTCATGAATATACTCGGAGCGGCCAACGCCCCCGGTCCCGCAGTCTAAAATACGTTAGCGTATTTATGAAACGGACGACTTAGCTTTGTGTCCCACGTAATGGCTGAGCGTCGAGGTCCTTACCCAATGAAGCCTATGCCTTAAGGCCTCTTTCCAACTGACCACAGTCGTTGGGCTATTCATTCCAAGAGAATTGGCACCGCTCCCACCGTCACGGTTGGTCGAAATGGGTGGACAGTGCCTTCGGTATCCACCCAATCGTGCCCATACTCAGAAGGTACGCTATACGGGGTGTCTCCACAAATGAGCGGATTGCTGGCCGTAGTGCAGTTGGAGGGCTCCGTGGTCCCACCGGGTCCGAATTGCGAATCCCAGACCAACTCCTTCGGCTTGCCGTTCGCGTCCGTCAGCGGGCAGGTCCAGAGCGTTGCGAAGGCGGAGCAGAAAGGACTATTGACCGGCGTCGCTCCGACCAGCCACTTGTAGGTGGTGTTCCAGGCGATGCCCGCCGGCGTCAGGCTGCTCCCGTCCCCCAAGGGGCAATACCACCCCGGTGCGGTATCGTATTCGAACCAGAAGTTTTCGGTTACTCCTGCTGACCAGAGCAGCGCCGCATAGCGAGGGACGCCATTGAATAGTCGTCGCCCCATATTTGGCTCGGGTTGACGCTGGGCCGCAACTCCCTTCACCATTCCACAGCGGCTTCGAGCGGTCTGCCACTGACAGGACGCTCTTGATAGCGCTGATCCAGTTGTTGGACGAGCCGGCTGGCAAATCGTTTTCAGGCTGGTCGTTCGTGACGTAGAGATGGAAGTTGATGATGTCAACCGCCGCCGACATCCAGTTCAGGCCGCCACTCCACGTGCAGCTCGTGGTCGAACCCAGGTCATTCTTGGGATCGTTACTACAATAGAGGAAATTTTGCGCAAAGTTGATAAACCCTGTTCTAGCGGCGCCGGGCGCCTGGGACGAAAGGACGATTCTGGCGGTTGGGTCAATGGGCCGAGAACCCTTGCGAACCTAAGTAGGAAGAGCGGGGGTCGAAGAACGGCCGAGGGATAGTTATGGATCGTTTTCTGTACCAACAATAAGGCAGCGTGTGTCTTCCGTCAAACGGAGGTGTTGTGCGTAGGTTCCGGTACTGGACTGGGCGGGACAACAACCGCTGATCGTGAGATCGGAAAACACCTCATTCCACGGTTCCCAGTATTTGACGTGGGCGTGGGTTTGGAGCCACGTCGGGTTGTTCACGTGAGCGGCGATGTGCTCCACCCAGTTGTCCCAAATCGCGTTCGCACCGCTGCCGTCAGGGTTGATGTCGGGAGGAAGGATGCAACTCGCGGGCGGCACCGTGCACGTCCCTCGAGGCGGGGTGTATGAGGCCGCCCATGCGGGGGTGTTTGCCAGGGTGAAGAGGATATCATTGACCCCGGCTGTCTTGATCTCCGTCAGGATGGCATCGAGCGTGCCAAAGTTGAACGAGCTGTTGGCAGCGGGATTAGACTTGCAGTCGGCGGACGTATGCGGAGCGTTGCAGGTGTTGAGGCGCCACCAGGCCTGTCCGCTCCCCAGATTGCGAAAATTCGCGTATTTGACTTTTAATGGAAACCCACCCGGATTGGAGATATGAATTCCGAAGTAGCTCGCCGGAATTTGAGCCCGGCTCACTTGCGGGAACCGGAGCAAACTGGCAATTGCCCACATGTAGACGAATGAAGCAATTCTTTTCATCGCCCCTACGATGCAACGCCCCTGAGCAAGGGTCTTAAGTCGAGCCGTTCTCGAGTACAGCGAACCAAACTATACACCCAAGATGTGGGCGCTGCGGAAGTTGCCATTTCTTGACGTGCACATGGCATTTCACACTGGCTGGCAGCACCACTAGCGAAACGTTGCACCACCAGAGGCATGCCTCCCAACGCCCTGATCTGATCACCCGGTTCTACGTTGCGACCTCGGACGCCCCTTACCGACCGGTAGGCTCTCGCGTTGCAAGGCCTTTGTGGAAGCCTGTGGGGTCACGTCACACGTCACGGCTTTCCTTGACAAGCCGCGCCAGCGGGCTATAATCATTCTTGGGCTACCGAGGCCGCCGTGCTCATCACACTGGAAGAGCTTCAGCTCCACCGTATATCTGTCTCTAAGATTTACCCCGTCGGGAGCCTGGACTATCACGGCGCCGAGTTCCGTCAGATCGGCGACTTGAAGCTAGATGCCGTTGCGGAGCTGGTCGGTGCGGAGATTCGCGTCCGGGGGCACTTGGGGACGGCGATCGAATGCTGCTGCGACCGGTGCTTGGGTGTGGTTGAGATTCCGGTCGATCGCGACGTGGACTTGTTCTATCGTCCTATGAGAGAAATCGCGCGGGAGGAGGAAATTGAGATTTCTGAGGACGAGTCGGACGTGGGGTTTTACCCCGAAAAAGGTATCGAGTTGGCTGATGTCGTTAGCGAGCAGGTCATCTTATCGATCCCTATGAAGGTGGTATGTCGGGCGGACTGTAAAGGGCTATGCCCGGCCTGCGGCGCGAACCGTAATCTTGAGCCGTGCAACTGTTCGAAACTGACCCCGGAGACGAGTAGCTCCCCTTTTTCTTATTTGCTCGGGTAATACAACACAAATGCCAAATCCAAAAAGAAGACATTCGAAAGCGCGCCGCAACCGTCGGCGGACTCATGATCACTTGACGCCGCCCGTACTTGCGGAGTGCCCACATTGCCATGAGATGAAGCTACCCCATCGGGTCTGTCCCCATTGTGGATACTATCGCGGGCGCGAAGCGATCTTGGTGGAAGAGTCGGCCTGACGACGTTCTACTCAGTGACGATCATGCGACGTATCGCTGTCGATGCCATGGGCACTGACGCAGCGCCCTTGCCGGAAGTGGAGGGGGCGATTCTGGCCGCCCGCGAACGGCGGGCCGAGGTCTTGCTAGTCGGTCCCCAGGATCTCCTCCGACGTGAACTATCGCGGCGCGATGGCCAGGGACTGCCCGTTCACGTGGTCCACGCCAGTGAAGCCGTCACCATGGAAGATACCGCGGCCAAAGCATTTCGTCGCAAGCGCGATTCCTCCATGCGGGTGGCCGCTCGTTTAGTTCGAGCGGGCGAGGCAGAGGGGCTCATCAGCGCCGGCAATACCGGCGCAGTTATGACGACGGCAAAGATCGTTCTCGGAGCCCTAGAGGGAGTTGATCGGCCCGCGCTGGCGGCGGTTTTCCCGACCTCCGAGGGAAGAGCAGCCGTATTACTGGATGTCGGCGCCAACGTAGACTGTAAGCCCCAGCACCTCGAACAATTCGCGGTGATGGGGGAAATCTACTACCGGGTGATCTTCGGGATTGACCGGCCACGAGTGGGATTGCTTTCCATTGGCCAGGAGGATCATAAGGGTAATGACCTCACCCGTGAGGCGCTTGGCCGGCTCAAGCAGTTGTCACTCAACTTCATCGGCAATGTCGAAGGCCGTGACCTTTACAACGGTCGGGTAGAGGTGATCGTCTGCGACGGTTTCATTGGCAACGTCGCCTTGAAGATCAGCGAAGGTCTGGTGGAGGCAATCTCGAGCCTTCTAAAGCAGTCACTTACGAGTACGCTCTCTTCCAAGGTTGGGTACGTTCTTTCCCGAAAGGCCTTCAGACACTTCAAGAAGCGGGTGGACTATTCGGAATACGGGGGGGCTCCGTTGCTGGGCGTGCGTGGTGTATGCCTGATTTGCCACGGGGGCTCCAATGCCAACGCCATCAAAAATGCCATCCGCGTCGCGGCAGAGTTTGCTGAAGGACGAGTCAACGAGAAGATTGAGCGTGAACTGGCCGAAGTGGGCCTTGGCGTCAAGAGCTGAGGTGGGAGTAAACGCAAGATCAGTAGCACGAGTCCCTGTCCTCTACCTAAGTTTCCAGTTTCCGTTTCTTCAGTCTCCAATAGCAGGGGTGAAATAATGCCGTCGGCCGGGATCTTGGGCACAGGCGCAGCGTTGCCAAAAAGAGTGGTCACCAACGCGGACATGGAGAACTTGGTGGACACCACCGATGAGTGGATCACCACTCGCACCGGAATCAGGGAGCGCCGCCAAGCCGCTCCTCACGAGACCACTTCCCTTCTCTCCATCCAGGCGGCCAAGAAGGCCCTGAAGATGGCTGGCATCGCCGCTCAAGACCTGGATCTGGTTATCTGCTCGACGATTTCACCCGACATGCCCTTGCCTTCCACGGCGTCCTTTATCCAGGATGGGCTGGGCGTGCCCCCGTGCTGCGCCTTCGACTTGGCCGCTGCCTGCTCCGGGTTCCTCTTCGGGATGACCGTGGCGGAACAGTTCATCCGGACCGGCAAGTCCAAGTATTGCCTGGTCGTAGGTGCGGAGCTGCTCTCTCGCTATTTGGATTACCAGGATCGCGCCACCTGCGTGATCTTCGGAGACGGCGTGGCAGCGGGGGTTCTGGGTCCGGTGAAGGCGCCCTCGGGAATCCTGGCGGCTGAAATGTATACCAACGGGGCCTACGCTGACCATCTGTATATCCCGGCCGGAGGCACCGCCAAGCCGGCGTCCTGCGAGACAGTCAAAGCCCGTGAACACTACATCAAAATGCGCGGCAACGAATTGTTCAAGGTTGCCGTGCGCAGCCTGGAGCAAGTCTCGCTCCGGGTATTGGAGAAAGCCCACGTTCGTCCTCGTCAGATTGACCTTTTCATTCCCCACCAGGCAAACCAACGCATCACCGATGCCGTCCGAGAGCGCTTGGGCGTGAGCGCGGAAAAGGTCTATTCGAACATCAGTCGTATTGGTAACACGTCATCCGCTTCGATTCCGATTTGCCTGGACGAGTGCGTTCGGGAAAAGCGGATCAAGAAGGGCGACTTGATCCTGATGGCTGCGTTCGGCGCCGGCGTGACTTGGGGCGCCGTGCTGATGCGCTGGTAAGAACAGGTGTTAGGTGTCAGGTGTTGGGGTGTCAGAGTCAGACGCTAGCAACCGAAAACCTAGAACCTAACACCCAGAACCTGACACCTAGACTTGTGCCCAAAATAGCCTTTGTTTTCCCAGGCCAAGGTTCGCAGAATCCCGGCATGGGCCGGGACTTGTGGGAGCATTTTGCCTGTGCGCGAGCCGTCTTTGATGAAGCCGACCGGGCAACGGGGTTTTCTTTGTCCCGGTTGTGCTTTGAGGGACCCAAGGAAGAACTTCAACTCACTGCAAACACTCAGCCGGCGATCCTGGCCGTTTCCGTGGCTGCGGCTGAGACTCTGAGGGAGAAGGGGATTCGGCCCAGTTATGTCGCGGGGCACAGCTTGGGGGAGTACTCAGCGCTCGTGGCCGCCGGCGCGATTCGGCTGCCGGACGCGTTGCGCTTGGTGCGTAAGCGCGGGCAGTATATGCAGGATGCGGTGCCGAAGGGCGAAGGTACCATGGCGGCCCTGATGGGGCTGGAACCGGCAGCGGCCGAAGACATTTGCCGGGAAGCGGCCCAGAGCCAAGTCGTTTCTCCGGCAAACTGGAACTCACCCGGGCAGGTCGTGATTGCGGGCCATACAGCGGCGGTCGAGAGGGCAGTTGAGCTGGCCAAGGCGCGAGGCGCCAAGCGCTCTATCATACTCAACGTGAGTGCCCCCTTCCATTGCGCCCTCATGCGTCCGGCAGCGGAACGCTTGGCGGCGGATTTAGACGCTTTGGATTTCTCGGACTTGAGCGTCCCGCTGATGAATAACGTTGACGCGCGGCTAGTGAGCACGTCGGCGGAGGCGCGAGATGGGCTGAAACGCCAAGTCACCGCCCCGGTGCGGTGGGAGCAATCGATGGGTGCGCTGCGTTTTCATGGCGCGGACCGGTTCGTCGAGGTTGGGCCCGGCAAGGTTCTTACCGGACTTCTTCGGCAGATTGACCGTGAGGCAACCTGCCTGCGGGTTGAAGATGCGAGAACGCTAGACGAGACGTTGACCCGGCTGCAGGTAGGGCCGGGGCTTGCCCCGACCTGAGGCCGAACCAAGGGTCGGCCCTACATTGTTTGGTAGCCGGATGGGGGCCATGGATCTAAGGGGTCGAGTAGCGCTGGTGACTGGAGCGTCCCAGGGTATCGGCCGGGCTTGCGCACTAGTCCTTGCAGAGGCCGGCGCGGACGTCACCCTGGCCAGCCGGAACATCGAGAAACTTCAAGGTGTAGCCAAGGAAGTTGAGGGCTTGGGAAGGAAGGCACTGGTGGTCGGCCTTGATGTTGCCAACCTCGAATCGGTCAAGGTCGGTGTGTCACGCGCGTTGGAATCGTTGGGAAAGATCGACATTCTGGTGAATAACGCGGGCACGACAGGAGATAATTTGGTGATGCGCATGAAGCCTGAGGATTGGACGCTGGTCACCCGCACCAACCTCGACGGTGCCTTCCACTGCATTCGCGCCGTTTTGCCGGGGATGGTGCGGCAGCGGTATGGAAGGATTATCAATATTACCTCCGTCGTCGCACAGGCAGGTAACCCCGGTCAGGCCAACTACATCGCTTCCAAGGCTGGCTTGATAGGTCTGACCAAAGCCGTAGCCTCCGAAGTCGGTAGCCGCAACATCACGGCAAACGCAGTGGCACCAGGATTCGTGGCTACAGCGATGACGGCGAGCCTAACTGAGTCGGTGCGGCAGAGGATTCTCAGCTTGGTTCCCCTAGGCCGCATGGGTACAGACCGTGATGTGGCCTACGCTGTGCGCTTTCTAGCTTCAGAAGAGGCTGCGTACATCACAGGTCACGTTTTGAACGTCAATGGCGGGATGTACATGGCCTAAGAGGAAGTGACGAGTGGGTAGTTGACAGTCGACAGTTGACAGGAAGGCCGCGGCACCGTTTCTCGACCGTAAGCTGTGGACTGTGGACCGCCCCTTCAGGCTTGTCACTCGTCGCTTACCGCTGTTACAATGCAACCCATCTAAATCTGAGGAGGACGCTCGATGGCTTCTGTCGAAGAAAAAGTCAAGCAACTAATAGTTGAGCAGCTCCAAGTTGATGAGGCGGAAGTAACCCCGACCGCGCATTTTGTCGACGATCTCGGTGCAGATTCTCTGGACATTGTGGAACTGGTGATGACGTTCGAAGAGGCCTTTGAAATTGAGATTCCCGACCCGGAAGCCGAGAAGATAACGACCGTCAAAGACGCCATCGACTACATCCAGTCCCACATCAAGTCTACAAAGAACTGACCCGGGGGCGTGTTCCCAAAGGAGGCGCAGGCTTGACGCGAAGAGTGGTCGTGACCGGCGTCGGATTGGTCAGTGCCCTCGGCGTGGGCACGGAACAGACTTGGAGTAACCTGCTCGCGGGCAAGAGCGGCATCGGGCCGATCACTCACTTTGATACCACCGGCTTTTCCACGAAGTTTGCCGCGGAAGTGAAAGGCTTCGACCCCCTTCAGTTCGTCGAAAAAAAGGAACTGAAGAAGATGGGGCTGTTCATCCAGTTCGCTCTGGCCGCAGCGCAATTTGCCCTGGAACAGTCTGGCTTGAAGATTTTGCCCGAGTTCGCCGACCGCGTGGGTGTCTACATCGGATCCGGCATTGGCGGGTTCGACGTCATAGAGCGCGAGCACTCGGCGCTGCTCGAGGGTGGACCCCGCAGGATATCTCCCTTCTTCATTCCCGCCTCCATTGTCAATCTGGCCTCCGGATTCGTTTCAATTCGCTGTGGAGCCAAGGGCCCTAACTCTGCTACATGCACCGCTTGCTCTTCGAGCGCGCACGCTATCGGCGATTCTTTTAGACTCATCGCGAGGTGCGAAGCCGACGTTATGATTTGCGGCGGCACCGAAGCGGCGATCACACCGATGGGTGTCGGCGGATTCGCCGCGATGCGCGCCCTCTCCACGCGCAATGATGCTCCTGAGAAAGCCAGCCGGCCATTTGACCTGGACCGCGACGGCTTCGTGGTGGGCGAGGGAGCCGGCATCGTTATCCTCGAAGAGCTGGGGTTTGCCCAAAGGCGCGATGCCCCTGTCCTGGCAGAAATCGTCGGTTACGGCATGTCGGGTGATGCGCACCACATTACGGCGCCAGCTGAGGACGGCAGCGGGGCGACTCGCGTCATGCTGAAAACCCTCGCCGACGCCAAGGTTCTGCCCGAGCAGGTGGAGTACATCAACGCTCATGGCACTTCAACCCCTCAAGGCGACAGGATTGAGACGCTCGCCATCAAGCAGGCCTTCGCCGAACATGCGAGCAAACTTGCCGTGAGTTCGACGAAGTCCATGACGGGTCACTTGCTGGGAGGGGCCGGGGGACTCGAGGCTGGCATCCTCGCCCTCGCCCTTCGTGACCAAGTCATCCCGCCGACCATTAACTACGAGCATCCGGACCCGGAGTGCGACCTGGACTACGTTCCCTGGCGAGCCCGCAAGGCCGAGCTTGAGTACGCCTTGTCCAACTCGTTTGGCTTCGGTGGAACCAACGCTGCTCTGCTGTTCAAGCGATTCCGCTGAATAGCTCAGGGCGCGACCTGATGTCGAAGGCCTTCGCTTCGAGCTGGAGGGGCGTGTTCTCCGGGAACACGGGCTCGATCGGCCCGCCGTCGTGCTGCTCGCCGTCGCCGGGTACCCCATTCCCAACCTTACGAATGTGCGCGATTACGCCGACCTCTTGCAAGAGAAGCTCGTAGGGGAGTCTGAACAGGCGGGCCGCCAGAACGAAGCTCGCAGTTACTACTGGACGGTCGCCCACTTTGGGGAGCGAGTCCAACCAGGAAGCGCCACCGAAATCGAGAGGTTGATTGCCGCCGGCCTGCAAGCCAAGGCTTACGAGCGCCTTCTCCCCTTGCTGCGTCGCCTGGGAGAGTCAGATGAGGCAGCGACCGTCGAGTTCGCTTCCCAGCAGGCGCGCCGGTCGATGACTGCCGATCGCGCCCCCAGGGAGTACCCACCTCGAGAGGGAGTCACGTCCGGCGAGCAGCTCGTTCTGGACGGCGCGGATGACGCGGCTCTTTATGAAGCTGGCCGTGCTCTTCGCCTCGTTCAACCTGCTGTGCCTCGTTTATGTTGGCGCCAAGCGCTGGGCGCACGGGCAAAAAGAAGGATGGCTGGGTCGCTTCCTCACTCGCGGACTTGACTACGCGCCCATCTTGCTCTTCTTCGCTTGCCTCGGGCTCTTTGTCACCTACGCGCCTTTTGCTGAAGCCTTCAGCCACTCGACAAGTCCCGACGCTGTGTGGGAAGCAGTTGGGCTTCTATGGTTCTCACTCAACTCCCACGTCGGGAGTTCGAACACCGCAGCCCTGCGCAATCCCCTGTTGGCCTACTTTGAGTGCGCCGCCGGCACAGGCCTGGCCGTTATGGCTGTGAGAGGCCTCTTACTCCGGCGACAAACAGCTACTTAGCAGCTACAGGACAACGGAACTTAAAAATAGACAAAAGCAGACCTTCGCTCCGTCCGGGATGACATCGTCGGGGCCTTTTTCATCAGCCTCTAGGCTAGCTAGCCAGACTAGGCGCAGTCGACCCTTTCGACCTCCAAGGCCATCTGAGTGTGACAGGGTCGAGCCCCAACTCAAGCGCCTCGTCCCGGGGGTATGATTTTCGCTACCGCACCTGGGACAAGGCTTTGGGTCGTACGTCGTCGGAATCTTATGCAGCACCGCGGGCACCCCCGCCGCCGCTTTAACCTCAGGCCCTGGCCCCGTGATCACGAAAAGATAGCCTAGGACGCCATTTGACTAGTCCGAGGCGAGACAAGATGCAAGTAATGTAACCTCTTCCTCGCAGGGGCGACGCAGTTGGCGAGCAGCCTTCGGATTCAGCTGCCAGCCAAGCCCCGCTTACGCGAGAGCTTGAGAGAAACCCATGCATCTGAAATTGTGAAAAAATTCGGCTGGCGCAGACCTTTAGGTGCGAGGCTGCCCAATAACTCCTGAAATCGTACACCTGAAGGTGTGTGCCAGCCGGCCGCTTACGTCAGAGTTAGAGAGAAAACCCGCGTATCTGCGTGGCGTGTGCGACTCCGAACACTACAGTCCCAAAAGCGGTCACATTCAAGATAGGCTGTGCCAACGCCGGGCCGCAAGACGCATACGTCTCGGCGGGTTAGGCACGAAGGCGAGAGTGGTAGCCCACTTGCACGAGGGTTCGCTGTAAGTTCTCTTGTATTCGGCTCTGACGGTGCCGACGAAAGTGGAACCCTTGGAGCCTCGAAAACGTATTTCGTGCAGGAGAGCAACTAAAGACGGGCTACGGACAGGAGAATTTACAAGATCTTTACAAGCAGGGAAGGCGCACCGACTAACGGAAGCCGAACCTGCAGCGTCTAAGAGGGCGGGTAAGAAAAGAGAGTAGGTGGGGTTAAATAGACCGTCGTCGCTGACGGTTTGGCGGCCTGGGCGACAACGATCTCAAGGATAAGGCAGCCCGTGCGGGCGACTTTTTCATTTAACCCCACCGTATTCTAGGACGGTTCCGTTTTGTAATGCAAGCACGAAAAAAACGGAGAGGGCCGCCACCAGTGCGCAGCGTTAGCCGGAGGTTCAACAGAAACCACGTTACCGCAAAACATCAGCCGCCTAAAGGAGAGAACATGAAAGTTGGAAGCTTTGCAGGAACAATAACGCTAACGCTTGCCATCCTGCTGATGGCAGCCCTGTCGGCAGTCGCGCAGAACGCTCGAACCCTGAAGCTGCCTTATTCCGCTTCTGTGAATGGGAAGCAGCTTGCCGCCGGGGAATATAAGGTGACTTGGGGAACTCACAGCCCGGACGCTACAGTGAATTTTGCGCACAAGAGTGAGGTGGTCGCTACTGTCGAGGCTAAGTGGGTGGACCGCGATACCAAATACGGGGCCAACTCGGTAGTGTATTCCTACAACCCCGACGGCTCGCGCACCATCTTGGAAGTCCGCTTTGCGGGATTGAAGGGAGCGCTCGTATTCGGGGAAGAATCCCCGAAGTCGTGACCCGGGGGTGCCAAAACAGTCTTAGACCAGGATGCAAAAAGCCGGGAACCGAACCTGGGTTCCTTCACGCTAGCTAGTGTCCTGGTCGCCAAGTTGGGCAGGCCGCGGCTCAGCCTGCCCT
>DATJKY010000275.1:0-6006 GCA_035490955.1 Terriglobia bacterium
GAATTCCTGCTGAACTAGCGGCAAGGCGATGAGTTCTTGAGAACTAAGCCGAGCCGTCGGCGCCCCACTTTCATGGGGTATGGTCGGCGCGGTTTCGTGCACCTCGACCTTCTCTCGCACCACGACCGCATCTGGCAAAACGACTCGCACAGATGCGCCGGTCGCTGGGGTGATCTCCAAACCTTTCTGCTCTACAGGCAGGTGATCCACGGCGGCGCACGTAAGGTCGTACTCGCCCGGCACCAAGCCGGGAACACTAAATCGTCCCCTTTCGCCCGTGGTGACGACAATGCCCTCCACCGGCAAGCGGTTCCCCCTCAAGGTGCAGATGGCGGCGGCGATGGGCAAGCCTTTCGCGTTAACCACCTCACCTTGCAAGTCCTGTGTTTGGGGGAGCGCCCAAGCGGCTGCAGTGAAGACCGAAAGTATGAGAACAGTTAGAGAAGCCCTAACCATCGAAGCACTCTTTACTTTGATGCACGCCCAGTCAGAAACGAAGCTTCAATAACATCATTGTATACTAGCGAAGCCTTCGACCTCAAAGAACAAGTGACGAGTGACCAGTAAGACGCCCGCCGCAGAGCGGGTGGCTTGATGAGTGGGGCCGCCTCAAAGTCGGTCACCTGTATCCCACCCTGCCTCCCGGCATCCTCGCCCTCCGAACCCCGCAGGGGTTCAAAGTGAGTAGCGTGGGCAAGGGCATGCTCTTGGTGCCCGCCGCCCACGGACAAAGCCCCTTAAGCGGACCGACCCTGCAGGGGTCGCACCGTTCGGCCCCTGCAGGGCCGAGATGCTCTCAAGGCACGCGCACCGTGGGTTCCACCCACGGCTACTCATGTTGCTCCCCTTCGGGGAGCACGGAAGGGTCAAACCTCTCCGCGTCTCACTGGTCGAACCAGTGGCTTGCGCAAAAGCAGTCACGGGCGCCAGCCATCTATATCAGAATCTGTGGGTCAAGGCGCCCTCAAGTCGGCCGCCCAGCAGCTCAAGCATATGCGCTGGCCCCTGTTGCGCCGGGGCAGCGGGGTTCGCGGGCGCGCCCGGCAAAAGCTGAACGCTCTGCTGACCAGCAAGCTGGCGACGGCCCGGGCGTGGGAGCTGAAAGAAACCTTCGCTCATTTCTGGAGCTACCGATCCGTCTTCTGGGCCGAGGCTTTTCTTCAGGCCTGGTGCGGCCGAGCGATGCGCAGCCGTCTGGAGCGATGAAGAAAGTGGCCCGGATGCTGCGCGTCCACGAGCCCCTGTTGCTGAACTGGTTCCGGGCCAAAGGCGAGATTTCTGCTGGCGCCGTTGAAGGACTCAACAACAAAATTCGAGTGATGACCAGACGCTCGTACGGATTCGACAGAGAGCCGCCGTCACTACACTCTTCCCTACGTAGGAGCCCGTTCCCTGGATCATAATCGTGCGTCCGGCCATATCGAGAGCTCCTATGGTCAGTCCTTGAGTCTCACTGCCGCTCCCGAGGGAATTAGTCCGGCGAAAAGTTCCGGATGAATGATCTCCGCCAGCAGTTCGAGTCCGGTGACGGTGCGAGGACCAGGCCGGCTAAAGTAGGATGGGCTGTCAACAATGAATACACGCCCAGCACGCACTGCGGGAAGGTTGTCCCAGCCCGCGCGGGATGAAAGACAGTCCATTTCGCTTAAGCTGCGCTCGATCTTGTACCCGCACGGCATAACGACCAAAACTTCGGGGCCGTATTCCACCACTTGCTCCCACGGGATGACCGTCGAGGGCGCGCCGTCGTGGCCCAAGCCGTCGGTTCCACCGGCGAGACGTACCATTTCCGGCACCCAATGGCCGCCCGGCATCGGCGGGTCCAGCCACTCCATGCAGAAGACCCGCGGACGCGACGTGACGCGGGAGACCGCTTCGGCAACCCGATCGATGCGTTCCTGGAGTGAATCAATGACGGCTCGTGCGCGCTCCTCACTGCCCGTCACCTCACCGACGGCGAGAATATTGTCAAGAATCTGCCGGAGATTGTTCGGTTCAAGAGAGACAATGCGACAAGGCCCCGCCAAAATCCTTACAGCCTCTCGCACCTGGGCGACCGGAATCGCGCAGACGCTGCAAAGCTCCTGGGTGAGAATAACCTCCGGATCGATCTCGCGAAGCAAATGCTGGTCGATGCGGTATAGGCTGTGGGCGGGATGGCGATGGGCGCTGACCGCGCCGTGGATGTCGGCGCTGCGCAAGGTGGAGGAAAGGTCGCTGGCCGACACGACGGGTTTGGTCCTAACCTCGGGTGGAAAATCGCACTCATGGGAGACTCCTACTAGATGGTCCCCGAGGCCCAATGCGTAAACAATCTCCGTCGCGCTGGGAAGGAGAGAAAGAATTCGCATAGCGGTCTCCTCATTGCACATTCAAGCGGTCGCGGAATCGGGACGCGGGAAGGACGATGGGAGGCTGGCCGTTCCCGGGGCGCACAATCTCCACGCGCCCGCCGTAAGCCTCTTCCACGAAATCGGCGCGCAGCACAGCTTCGGGCGTACCCTCTGCCAGCAGGGCTCCACGATGCAGGATCGCTAAGCGATTGAAGTAACGCGCCGCCAGATTTAAATCATGGAGGGCAGCCACGACGGTTAGGCCCCGGCTGGCGTTAAGCTCGATGATCAAATCGAGGATTTCAGCCTGACGGGTGATATCGAGCAAATGCGTCGGTTCATCCAGCAGCAGAATTTCTGGTTCCTGGGCGAGCGCCATGGCGATGATGACACGCTGGCGCTCGCCGCTACTGAGTTCGTTGATGATCCGGCCGCCGAGGTCGAGCGAATCCGTCAATCGCATCGCCTGCTCGACCGCGTGCCGATCGTCCGTCCGGAAACCTCGCAACAAGCCTAAATGCGGCGTACGTCCAAGCTCCACGATTTCTCGAGCCGTGAAGGCAAAAGGAATTGTCAAATCCTGGGGAACGACGGCGATCTTGCGAGCCAACTCGGGACGAGGCACGGCGTGAAGTCTGCGTCCGTCCAGGAGGATAGAACCTCTGGTTGGGGATCGTGCGCCGCTCAAGAGTTTCAAAAGCGTAGTCTTGCCGGCTCCGTTGGGACCGAGGATGGCGATGCGGTGGCCTGTACCGATACTCAGCGAGACGTCTGTGAGGACGGGCTTGCCGCCGTAATCAAAGCACGCTTGCGAAACTTCAAAGGAGGCCATGCTTAAAACCTGTACTCTCGCTTGGTCCGGCGTAAAAGGAGCAGGAATGCCGGGCCGCCTACGAGGGCGGTCAGAATCCCCACCGGTAACTCATTCGGGGGTATGACAACCCGAGCCAGCAGATCGGCGGTCACCAGGAATGCTGCCCCGCCGAGAGCGGCCAGGGGGAGCAAGCGGACATGGTTGGGTCCAAACAGGAGCCGCAGGAAGTGGGGTACGATCAGCCCCACAAATCCGATGAGTCCGCCCGCCGACACGGCTGCGGCAGTGAGAAGCGATCCCACGACGATCACGGCGGCCTTCTGGCGTTCGACGGCGATGCCGAGATACTCGGCACACTCTTCCCCCAATGCGAGAGCATTCAGACTCCTGGATAGCGCAAGAGCGCCCACTATGCCGGCGATAACGACGAGAGCGATAAGACCGAGTTGGCTCCAGGTTTCGATCCAAATTCCCCCCAGTAGCCATGCGTAAATGACGCGTGTATTGAACTCGAATCTTTCGTTCACAATGAGCAACAAAGAGACGGTATAGCCAAGAACCACGCTGACGGCGAATCCAACCAGCAAAAGGGTCACCACCGGCGTGCGTCCCCCCACTCGGGAGAAACGGAAGACCAGCACCATGGTTCCCATGGCTCCGAGAAATGCCAACGCCGGGATCGCTCCAAATCCCAGAATCGAGAAATGGGAGAAGAGGACCGCTCCCAGGCTGGCTCCGAAAGCCGCGCCACCGGAGGTGCCAATAACGTAGGGATCTGCCAAGGGATTGCGGAGAAGCCCCTGAAAGAGAACTCCGGCCACAGAGAGCGCGCCACCCACCATCGCCGCCGCCAGAACACGCGGCAACCGGATCTGTAAAATAATGGCTTCATCACTTTGCGGCCACGTTTGCGACAGGTGGACCAAACCCGCGCGGTTTAGAAGCATCCCTACAATTTCCAGGGAAGGAACATGTACGGCGCCAATGCCGGAGGCCAAGACTATACTTGCGACCAAGAGCACGGCAAGCAGTCCCAACCCGGTGCGGAATCGCAAGCTGGAAAGAGGAGCTGACAGGTGGGCATCTTCCTTCACTGTCTGTCTGCTCTTCGGCAGCGGTGCCGCTGTTGAGACGGGCACTGTGGCCTCGTTTGGTTTGTTCCACCTCGAATCCAATCGATTACTTCCCTTTCCAGCCTTCCCCACCCAGGGTGAATGTGATCCCGGCACGGAAGTTAAAAGGCAACGCGGGATATCCGAAAGCCCCTTGATAATGCTCATCCAGGAGATTTCCGATAGTGGCGTAGAGGGTGAGGCCGCGGTGGGCATTTAACCAGCCGCTCCAGTCAATAAGCTGATAGGCGTTAAGCAGGTTCCGATTGGGCAAGAGCAGCGTGCTGCCATAGTTCTCATCCAAAGCAAAGGTGCTGTCATCGGAGCGGCTGGTGAAGTAGCCTGTGGCGGATATTCCGAAGCGGCGCTTGGAGAAGATGAGCCCCACGCTTCCGGAATTCGGTGGCACTCCGAAAGGCCTGCCACCGATGAGGGGACCATAGGCCCCGATCGGAATGTTAGGGAAAGCCGGATTATAAGACGGCGCCTGCGCGCTACTGGCAAACGACTGTGTTACCACTGCGTCGATGTAGGTGTACTCCGCCTGTAGCCTCAAATCCCGGTTCAGCTTCGTCTCCAATTCCACCTCGACTCCCAGGCTGCGGTAGGAGTCCGAGTTGACGGTAGCTCCCAAGGGTACGGCAGCGGCCACCGGCGGTGGGACGCCGAGTTCGGGAAGGAGGTTGTTGTCCACAAAGGCGATCAAGTCAAAGAAACTTTCGCGAAAGCCGGTGACCGCCAGGCGGGCCCGCCCGCCCCAGAGCAATTGCTCAACTCCCCAATCAAAGTTCCTGCTTCTCTCCGGCCCAATGGGAGAAACATGGTACTGCGAAATCAACTGCGGCCCATTCGGCAAAGTCAAGAGCAGATTGTAAAGCGACAGCCCTTGATTAAGGATGCTGGGCTCATCGATGCCCGTGCCGAAATTGAATCGCAATTTCGTACCGTTGAAGAACGAATTGGAGGAAGGACGCCGCACATAGTAGGCGAGGGAAACACGGGGCGTGACCGCGAACCCATAGACGGTGTTATGCTCAAAGCCCACTCCGGCCGTGGCGAAGGCCCGATGGCCGAGGCTGCCATGAGCTTCCAGGAATGAGCCAAAGTTATTGCGGGTGGTCGTAAACAAAGTACCAGCGGAGTTGGTATAGCCGCTTTCGTGATCGTACCAAAAGCCCGCGCTCGCACTGAGGTCCGTCTTAAAAGCGTAATTCGACAGCGCGTAGAGCGACTGCACGGCGGTATGGGAATTGAAGAGGCTCGGATAGACGCCGCCATAGTCAAGGATGCCCTGGCCACTCGAGCAGAATCCATTGGCGCCGCAGAGGGTGACCGGGAGTCCCAAATAATTTCCTTCGTAGGGTATTCCCTGCGGCGCGGGCTCGTCGTAGTTGTAGCTAAGGTTGGTGGAAGTCAGTTGGAGGGAATTCTGCCATCGTGACGTGGTCTGGTTCTGCACCTTAATTCCCATGTAGGTGTCTTGCTCCCGTTGGAAAGCATCGTCCGGGATACCATAAATAGCCAGCGCGCTGGGAAGACCCAAACCGGTTGCCGTATGGCGAATGGTGAAACGAACGTCGGTGTTTTGGTTCGCCTGCCATCCGAAGTTTCCGGAGAATGTGCCGTTATGAAAGGAGCTGTTGGGAAGGCTGTTTTGGGTGTCGAAGCGCATGAAATCCGCGAAATAATCGAATTGGTGAAAAACGCCTCCCAGCGAAGCGTCCTGGTGCAGCGTGTTGAAATTGCC
>DATJKY010000276.1:0-10873 GCA_035490955.1 Terriglobia bacterium
CTGACGCGTATTGCTGAGGAAAACGCGAAGCAGACGAGTGAGCGTTTCCGCGAAACCGACCAAAAGATCGCCCGGCTGGCGGAGTTGGGAGAAGGCACCGAGGTGCGGCTGAACGCCTTTATTGCCTTTGTCGAGAAGTACATCGCGGGCCCGAACGGAGGCCGAGAATAGCGCCAAACCGCACGGGACGAATCGAGAAGGCGAAACTCAGCTGAATAATGACTGACGTTAACCCGAACAACCAACCTTCCCATCTGTTGTATCTCCTGTTGGTACTCGCCGTGGCTCCCTGGCCCGGTTGGCTGCTGGCGCAAACGGACCTCCCTGTGGTTGAGGCGCGGATGGTGCTCGCCACCGATGCCGTACATTCCGGCTCTCCGGCGAAGGCCGCGGTGGTTGCGGAGATTGCGTCCGGCTACCACATCAACGATCATAAGCCGTCCTTGGACTACCTGATCCCCACGGAACTGAAGTTGGAGCCCGACAAGTCGATCGAAGTGACAAAGATCGATTACCCGAAGGGCGAGCTTCTGAAGTTGGCGTTTTCGGACACCCCCTTGTCAGTCTACCAGGGGAAAATCGTCGTAGGCACAACACTCAAGGTTGCGCCCGCAACTGCACCGGGATCGTACACCATGAAGGGCAAGTTCGCTTACCAGGCCTGTAACGATCACGCCTGCTTCCCGCCCACGAGTGTTGCGGTGAAACTCAGCGTGAAGGTCGTGGCCCGGAAGGTTCCGGTGAGAGCCGTGAACACCGATGTCTTCAATTCCCGCCTCTCAAACTAAACCGGGCGCCGGCGGCAGGGACCCTGTTCCCCAGTCCCCACTCCGCCGCGCCGGTCTGCTGGTGGCGATCATGCTCGCGCTTCTTGGGGCACTGGTGTGGTCTCTGAACCCCCCTCAACCGCGGCTGACTCCGGCGCCGCTGCATCCCTTGCCGCTCGGTTGCCCGAAGGTCAGCCGCGCGTTTGTACCTGCCAACGTCACCAGCGTGCCAGACCCGCCCACCGATCCGCTCCCCGAAAGCGTAAAGTACAGGGTCCTTTACCGCCTCAACATGGAGGCTTGCTCGTGCGGGTGCGTCGAGAGCGTCGCCGCCTGCCGCGTCACCCAGCGCGACTGCCAAGCGTCCCTCCGGCGAGCGAAGGAAATCGTGACTGAAAGTCAGGCAGAAGCCGGAGACGCGAAAAAATGACTGGATGTCAATGACGATTGGCGTCGTGTCAGACACTCACGGCTTCTTTGACCCGCGACTGGTGGAGGTTCTGGAAGGGGTGGAGGTGATTCTTCACGGCGGCGACGTGGGCTCGCTGGCGGTCCTGGACGAATTGCGGCAGATCGCTACCGTGCACGCCGTCCAGGGCAATGTCGATTCACCGGTCTTAAAGTTGCCCCCTTCTTTCACCCGCCGATTCGACGACGTTCAGATTGAGATGCGGCATATCCTGCCGGTGCTTCAGTCACAACTGGAACACTGGGCACGCAACTCTGTGCTCTCGAAGGCG
Source organism: Terriglobia bacterium (assembly GCA_035490955.1). Classification (GTDB taxonomy): domain Bacteria; phylum Acidobacteriota; class Terriglobia; order UBA7540; family UBA7540; genus DATJKY01. The sequence goes on from DATJKY010000276.1 coordinate 1,508, forward strand.
CAAGCCGCAAGGCGAGACGTATTCCTCAAAAGCTTCGACCCGACCACGCGGGTAATAATTTTCGGCCACAGCCATGAACCGTGTCTTCTACTGATAGGCGGCAAGCTCTTCTTCAATCCGGGCAGTGCGGGCAAAAAGCGGTTCTCGCTGCGTCGGTGCTGCGGCCTGCTGGAGGTCTCAAGCAGATGCATTAAGGCGACAATTAAGCCTCTGGAGCGCTACAATCAACAATTACCGGTCAGTATCCAGTGGGGTCCGGAGCAGTAGGGAGCCCGATGACATTGAAAAAGATCAAGCGCGTACTGCAGATCGTGGCCACAGTGGCGGCGGTTGCGCTCGTCCTCATCGAGAAGTTCGAAGGCAGTGGCAAGTGAACGTCGCCGGAGTGCCCTGCGGCAAGCCAGTTGTGCGGCGGCACCTGCGAGCCATTGTGCGCTTGATCTCGGTCCGTCAGTCGTCAATCACTCAATCTTGAATCCTCTGGTCGCGGAAGCCTATCATTACTTACCAGCCCAACAAGCCTGCCGCTTTCCCAAGAACGCGGAAATGCCTTCCTGGGCATCCGCTGCAAGTGAGTTCATGCTCATCACTTCTTTGGCGTAGGCATATGCTTTGGGCTGCTCGAGGTCTATTTGGGCATAGAAGGCCTCTTTGCCCAGGGCAACGGTCAGTGCGCTTGCCGAAACGATCTGTGCCGCCAGTTTTCTCGTCGTTTGCGCAAGTTCAGAAGCCGGGACAACCTTGTTGACGAGGCCCCAGTCAGCCGCAGTAGCCGCATCGATCAGATCACCGGTGAGTAACATCTGCAGGGCTCGCTTGCGGCCCACCGCACGGCTGAGTGCCACCATCGGCGTGGTGCAAAACAGCCCAATCTTCACGCCGGGCGTAGCGAACGACGCCTCGTCGGATGCCACCGCCAGGTCGCACGTGGCCACCAACTGACACCCGGCGGCGGTAGCGATTCCTTGTACTTGGGCAATGACAGGCTGCGGTATGGACTGGATCTTCGTCATTAATTCGCTGCAAACATCGAAGATGCGGCGGTATTCATTGATGTCGCGTCCGACCATCTCGCTGAGGTCATGGCCGGAGGAAAATACGTTGCCGGCTGCGGCCAGAATCACCGCGCGGAGGTTCAGGTCTTCCCCAATTCGACTCAGACAGTTGATAAGTTCCAGCATGAGTTCGAGCGACAGCGCATTGCGGCGGTTAGGCCTGTTCAAGGTGACTACCGCCAATTGTCCTTCGGTATCGAAGCAAATGTTCTCGTATGGCATAGCTTCATCTCCCCTGTACGGGCTGGGCACCCACAAGGGGCGCCCCTACGGGGTCAGGACAAGCTTTCCATGAGCGCCCGGCTCCATGACGGCGCGATGGGCATGCGGAGCGTCAGCGAGCGGCAGCACCTGTCTAACCACCGGTCGGAGGGTACCGTTTTCCAGGCCGGCCACGAGTGCAGCGTGAATTCTCGTGCTCTCGGTCTCCGAGGTATTGAACAGCGCGAATCCGAGGATGGAGGCGTTGCGCAACATCGTCATGCGTGGATCAATCTCCACCGTGCCCCGGCTGCCGATGACAACCACACGCCCGCCTTGAGCCAGCACGCCGAGGTCTTTCCCCAGATTGACGTTGGCGAGCATTTCCAGGACGACGTCCACACCGCGACCATCCGTTAGCGCGAGGACCTGCTGGAGGTAGTCCGATGCACGATGATCGACGGCGTGATGAGCGCCCTGCCGAACGATCATTTCCCGACCCTTGTCCGTGCCGGCGGTACCGATGATCGTCATCCCCGCAGCGCGCGCAAGCTGCACCGCAGCAACGCCCACACCTCCGCTCGCACCGTGGACTAGAACGGTCTCCCCCGGGCTGGCCCCGGCGCGCAGAAAGAGACCGTAGTACGCCGTGGCGTAGGCGACATTCACTGCTGCACCCTGGGCATACGAGACCCTCTCCGGCAACGGGTGCACCTGCGTCTCACCACAAAGGGCCTGCTCCGCATAGGCGCCGCTGAGCGACCACGCAACATACACTCTGTCGTTTGCAGCCACCCGAGCAACACCTGCACCCACAGATTCGACCACACCGGCCGCGTCAATACCGGGAGTGTAGGGCAGGGCTGGCAACCGGGCATACATTCCCGAACGAATGTAGGTGTCCACGGGATTGACTCCAGCGGCCTTCACTCGCACGACAACCTGACCCGGACCCGGGTGGAGGTCCGGCACCTCTTCGAGGCGCATCACCTCCGGCCCACCAAACTCTCGAACTCGTATCGCTTTCATCGTAAGCTGCGCGTGCGTCTTGGGTACCCCAGTTTATCGCATTCACGGATTCATGGGTAGCGCCTTGCGCGGAGGTGCGGAGGCCCGAATGGCCAGCATGTCATCCTGAAGAGTGTTACATGGGCCTGCGGTCCACCCATACGGATGACTTCACTTAATTGTTCAGCCCTATACCCGAGAGAGAGGCAGTCTGGGGGCTGCTTTTGTCGCTGTCGGTCACCGACAAGGTTGCGTTGTATTTGCCGGAGTCGGGCGGTGTGAAGGTCACCTGAATGATGCAGTTCGTGTTGGGAATCAAAGTGGCCGGGCAACTGTTGGTTTGGGTAAAAGTGCCATCGGCGGGGGAAATACTGATGGTTTTGATGTTGACCGCCGCCGTGCCATCGTTATACAGAGTGATGCTCATGGTGCTGCTGGTGCCGGGGGTGAGGCCGGGGAAGGTGAGGGGGTTGGGTAACAGGGTCATGGCGTTGATGGCGCCGATGCCTGTCAGCGTGATTTTTTGCGTGGGGCTGCCCGGGGAGTTGTCCTTGAGGGTCACGGATCCGTTGCCCGTTCCCGCTGCGGTCGGCTTGAAGTTGACGGTGATGGTGCAGTTCTGGCCGGCGTTAAGCGGGGTTGGCGTGGTTGGGCAGGTGTTGCTCTCGAGGTAGTCGCCGCTCGGCGAGATGCTCGACAAGGTGACGGAGTGAGTGCTGACGTTGGTTACGGTTACGGTCTGGGAAGCGCTGGTGAGCCCAACCTGCAGGACGCCGAAGTTCAGGCTGGAAGGAGAAAACGTCAGGGTCAGCGGGGTGTAGTCCTCGGCGCTGTTCACCACCACGCAACAGTAAGCGGTCGTGCCCCGGCCGCCGTCCACCAATGGCCGTCCCGTCGCGAGGAGGGTCGCGGAGTGATACGCCTGCGCCCGGGGCAGGGCTGCCACGGCGGTGAAGATTCCTGAGGCTTCGTTGTAAAGATCTACCTTAGCGGTCGGGATGAGACTACTGCAATCTTTTCCGCAGCTAATTAACTGCCCCTCTCCCCCCGCCACCAGAACGTCGCCGTCGGTGAGAAGCGTGGCTGTGTGAGCATAACGCTCGATCGTCATGTTCCCGGTCAGGGTCCAGGTGTTGGTGGTTGGGTCGTACAGTTCCGCTGAAGTATATGCGTAGCGACCAGCATAGCCGCCAGTCACCAGCACCTTGCCATCCGCAAGGAGGGTGGTGGTGTTGGCGGAGCGAGCCACGTTGGTGCTGGCCGCATTACTCCACGTACGCTTGGAGGGATCGTAGAGTTCGCACGAAGTGGTGGTGGTGCCGGTGGAGCCTCCGATGGCCAACACCTTCCCGGTTTTCAGCCGTACGGCGGTGTGGTAGGAGCGAGCCGTGTTGAGGCTGCCCGTCGTCGACCAACTGTTCGACGCCGGATCGTAGAGTTCGCTCACCGCCGTGTCGGTGCTGCAGGTGCTCGAGGTACAGCCGCCGGCCACTAACACCTTCCCGCTCTGGAGCAGCGTGGCCGTGTGACCAAAGCGAGCCACGGAGAGGGAACCTGCCGAAGACCATGCTCCCGTCGTGGGATCGTACAGCTCGGCGCCCGCCAACACGGTGCTGCTGGCGCCGAGTCCGCCGGAGACCAGGACCTTGCCGCTGGCGAGCACGACGGCCGGAAACAGCTCCCGGGCTTCACCCATGCTGCCGGTGAGCGCCCACGTGCCCGGACCAGGGCTATAGACTTCCGCCGAAGCTAGAAGATTATTGTTGTTGTCGACTCCCCCTATCGAGAGAACCTGTCCACTGACCAACCGCGCCTGGGCGTTAAACTCGCGAGCGGATTGCATTGAGCCGGTAGTTGCCCATTGACCTTGGACTTGGGCGGAGAGCGGCTGGATGCTTACGAGCACGAGCGCGAACACTGCACACGAGAATCTCTTCATGGTCACTCCTTCTCTGCATTTGTTTTCTGCCCTCAGCAGCGAACGATGCTTCGGGAACGTCCGTGCAGCATACAACCTGGAGGCGACGATCGGCAAGTTATAGAAATAATAGTAATATCCACTCAATAATACACGCTCGCGCCACCGTCAGGCGAGGGAGAGTCCAATTTAGGGGGGACCGGATCATCTCTGGCTGGCCTCGCCCCGGAGGACCTTCAGGTTGAAATCCTTCGACTTGCCGCGCGGTATGCTCAGCGACTTCCACTGACCCGACTGAAAATGTTTGGCCAGGAAAACAATCTGGCCTACGTGGCAGGCGTAGTGCGCGATCTGGCGGTTAATGGCCTGCATTACCGAGTGTGGCTCCGCGCGGATGTAAACCGTGTGTCTGAGGTCGGATTCCTTAAGCGCTTCAAGGGCGAGAAAAAGGAGTCGCCACCCGGATTCCCAGGTCTCCATCAGCTCGGCCCGGGTGGAAGGCGGGGCTTCGAACTCGGAATCGCGATGGCGGTCGGGTTTCTCGCCGTCGGTGGTCAGGAAGTCGGTCCAGCGTGAGCGCATGTTGCCTGCCATGTGCTTCACGATGATGGCGATGGAGTTCGATTCCGCGTCGAGCGTGCCGGTCAACTGCTCATCGGATACCTGCTCCAGCGCTCTTTCGGCCAGCGACTTGTATTGGCGGAATATAGACAGGGAGTCCTCGATGTAGGAGGTCGTGAGCTGGTGCGCCATGGAGGAATTATACGCGAAATCCCCGGCGCGCAATTGGGGCTGAATTGGGGTGTGGACCCGTCGGGTCTGCAAAATTGACACCTGCGCAGTCTCGTGTTAGCGTTGGAACTTAGGCGGGAAAAAGGGATTCGTTCCGCATATACATCAGCTCCCTAGCCTCGCGATCTGAAAAGGGTTGGATGGACAGATTCTTCTTCGAACGGTACGGCTTGACCCAAGCCGATCTGGAGCGGTTCCTCGCTGCCGCGCTCTCCGCGGGCGGTGACTATGCCGACCTCTACTTCGAGCACACCACCTCTTCCTCGATCCTGGTCGACGAGTCGCTGGTGAAAAGCGCGAGTGAAGGCATATCGATGGGCTGCGGGGTGCGCGTGGTGGCGGGCGAGCAGACGGGCTACGCCTACACGGACGACCTGGCCCCTGAGAAGATTCTGAAGGTGGCCGGGATTGCGGCGCGGATTGCGAGCGGTCCGGCACGGCTCTCCAGTGTGGGCATGACGGAGGTGGCCACGCCGCACAATTTCTACCCGGTGGTGCTGGCCCCTACGGACCGCGACCTTGCGGATAAATTAGAGCTCGTCGGGCGTGCCGACCGTTCCGCGCGCGCCTACGATCCGCGCATCGTCCAGGTCCGCGTGACCTACGGCGACCAGATTCGCCATGTGCTGGTGGCAGGGTCCGACGGCCGGGTGGTGTCCGACCTCCAGCCCCTGGTGCGTATGGGCGTCTTCACGATCGCCCGGCACAACGGCAACCTGCAATCGGGTTCGAGCGGCGGGGGCGGCCGGGTGACCCTGGAGTTCTTCCAAGGGGAGACCTCGCCCGAACATTTTGCGCGCGAGGCGGCACGCCAGGCCATCGTCCAGCTCGACGCCCGCGAGGCGCCGGCGGGAGAATTCGAGGTGGTGCTGGGACCGGGTTGGCCGGGCATACTGCTGCACGAGGCGGTGGGTCACGGCCTGGAAGCTGACTTCAACCGCAAGGGCATCTCCGCCTTCACCGGCCGCCTCGGCCAGCGCGTGGCCTCCGAACTCTGCACCGTCGTGGACGACGGCACCATCCCCAACCGACGCGGCTCGCTCAACGTAGACGACGAGGGAGAACCCACCCGGAAAACGACGCTCATTGAAAACGGCGTCCTGCGCCAGTACCTCGAAGACAAACTCTCCGCAGACATCCTGAAGACCACGCGAACCGGCAACGGCCGGCGCGAAAGCTTCGAGCACATCCCCATGCCGCGCATGACCAACACTTATATGCTGGCGGGTACCGACGACCCGCAGGACATCCTGCGCTCCGTCAAGCGCGGCCTTTATGCCGTCTATTTCGGTGGCGGCCAGGTGGACATCACCAGCGGCAAGTTTGTTTTTTCCGCTTCCGAAGCCTATCTGATTGAAGACGGCAGGGTGACCGCACCGGTGAAGGGCGCTACTTTGATAGGCGACGGCCCCACCGTGCTTACCCGCGTTACTGCCGTGGGTCACGACTTGAAACTGGACGAGGGCATCGGCACGTGCGGCAAGGAAGGGCAGAGCGTGCCGGTAGGCGTGGGCATTCCGACCGTCAAGGTGAGCCAGCTCACCGTGGGTGGCACAGCCCCGCGCGACGCGACAACGTTCATGTGATTATCCCCCTCTACTCTTCTCTCGCCCCCTTGGGGGAGAGGGTGGCGACTGTAGCGAGCCGGGTGAGGGGCTTGGCAGAAACCTGCAAATTATAGGTTTCGAATTTCCAATTTCCACTTCCCAGTTTCCAACGCCATGGCTAAGAACCAACTCGAACAAATCGGGCACGATCTCGTCGAACGTGCGATGCGCGCCGGGGCAACCGCCGCGGACGTGATTGTCCGCGAGGGTGAAGAATTCGTCACCACCATCCGCCTGGGGCAGATCGAACAGTTGAAGGAGGCAGCGTCCAAAATCCTCGGGCTGCGCCTGTTTCTGGGCGCGCGAAGCGCGAGCTCTTACTCGAGTGACTTCTCGTTCGAGGAGCTGGACCGCCTGGTAGCGCGAACGTTAGCCATGGCCAAGGCAACCTCGGAGGATGCCGCCAACGGATTGCCCGACGCTGCCTTGATGAAGTCCTACGAAGGCGACTTGCAACTCTACTCGCCCGACGTGGCGGCGCTTTCTACCGAGGAGCGCATCCAGATGGCGCGTCGCGCCGAGCAGGCGGCACTGGCGGCGGACCCGCGCATCCGCAACTCGGAGGGCGCCAGCTTCGAGTCAGGCGAGGGCACCCGGGCCTACGTCAACTCACTGGGCTTTGCGGGAAGTTACCGCGGGTCATACTGCGCCATTACGGCAATCCCGATCGCTCAGAACGGTGGCGGGATGCAGCGCGACTATTGGTATTCGGTGTCGCGGCGCGCCGGCGGTTTGGAGAGTCCCGAAACGGTCGGCCGCAAAGCGGCCGAGCGCGCCTTGCGCCGATTAGGCGCTCGCAAGGTACCCACCTGCAAGGTGCCTGTGGTCTTTGATCAGGATACCGCTCAATCGCTGATCGGTCATGTATTCGAGGCCGCGCGGGGCGACGCCATCTATCGCAGCGCTTCGTTCCTTACCGGCAAGCTGGCCCAGCGTGTGGCCGGTGAGAACGTTACGATTTTCGACGACGGCTTGCGACCGGGCGGGTTTGGCTCCAGGCCTTTCGATGATGAAGGCATTCCCCCGTCCATCACCCCGGTGATTGAATGCGGAATGCTGCGCAATTATCTGCTGAATAGCTACGCGGCGCGGCGGCTCAATCTCCACACCACGGGCAACGCCGCGCGTGGCGTCGCCGGACCACCCGGCATCAGCCCTAAGAATTTTTATCTTCAGCCCGGAAGCGTTTCCCCTGAGGAGATCCTCCACTCCATAAAGGCCGGCTTCTACGTAACGGAGTTGATCGGGTCCGGCGTGAACATTGTCACGGGTGATTACTCCCGTGGAGCCGCCGGTCTGTGGATTGAAAACGGAGAAATCGCCTACCCCGTGCACGAAGTCACCATTGCCGGTACCTTGCCCGAGATGCTGAACCACATCACTATGATCGGGTCAGATCTCGAATTTCGCAGCGCGCTGGCCTCGCCCACGCTGGTGGTGGAAGGATTGACCGTGGCAGGAACATGAGGTCATCGATGTCTTACCCCTAAAATCCACAGTTCTTTCTCGCCAGTCCGGGCCCGTTTCTTTCAAAACCCAATGTTCCTCGCCTATTGGCCACAACCGCAGCCGTTGACATACACACTCCGGATGTGTATCATCGCTGAGCAATGAATAGGGTCCATTCCACAGTACATCGCCGTATCAATGTCACCCTTCCCGAAGAAACCGTGAGACTCCTTGACCGGGTGTCAGCAAAAGGGGATCGCAGTCGGCTCATCAACGAAGCCGTCAGGCGCCATATCGCGGAAATAGGTCGAAAGAATCTCGGGAAGCGTGTGAAGGAAGGCTCTCTCCGACGCGCCGAGCGCGACCGCCGCCTTGCCGAAGAATGGTTTCTTCTCGAGGAGGAAGCATGGCGGACCGCGACGCGCTGAACTATCCCAGACGCGGCGACGTCTACCTGGTCAATTTCGATCCTACGGTCGGCGCGGAGATCAAAAAGACACGGCCTGCTTTGATCGTGCAAAATGATATCGCCAATCGCTACAGCCCCATCACCATTGTTGCCGCCATTACCTCGCAATTTGAAGAGCCGCTGTATCCGACCGAAGTGCTCCTTCCCACCGGCGAAGGCGGAATGAGGGTTGAGTCCGTCGTACTCCTGAACCAGATTCGTTCGGTTGACAAGCGAAGGCTCGTCAAACCTCTGGGGTCCCTCAGGCCTCCCACGTTGCGCAAGGTAGACCGAGCCTTGGGCATCAGCCTTGGTTTGCTGGGCCTTTAACGCGAAAGGCAGCCTCGGGGCCAGCGACATATATGACACAAATGGCTTGACAAGGACAAGTCTGAGTTTCCTGGTCACTCCTCACTTGTCACTCGTCACTGCTCTTGAGGTGTCTTTCCCAGCTCGCCGTGCCCGCGAGAAGACGGGCGTTGAAAGGAGAATGGGACGGAGAGAAATCAAAGACAGACAGCAGGAGAAAGCCGGGCCGACCGCTCGGCATGACCTGTTCCGATGGTTCAGGTGGTGGGATCAAATTAAAATGACCCGCTAGAAGAAAGGGGTTCGAAAGGCATAGGATGTGCTTGGGGGGAGCAAATAGGATGGCCATGAAAAACAGACTCGGTAAAAGAAGAAGGAAGCCTGTGCTCGCAAGGGGTGGTAGACGACATCCGTGATGACACGATTTGGGGGAAGACAAAAGAGAGAACTAGGGGCCTCGCACGAATTGGAATTGAACTGATATGGGAACTGGCCAAGGCGGAAATTAAGGCCAAGTTGGGCCTGCCATAACATGACACCATTGTTCACCATTCACGCCGGAGAATACTTGGCAGGTAC
>DATJKY010000277.1:0-11415 GCA_035490955.1 Terriglobia bacterium
CTCATCACGGCCTTTCCCGCCAAGGTCGCCGCTGTGCTGGCGACCGTCAGCGCGGCGCCGCCGAGTGCGAGCAACGTGTTGCCGACTTCACCCCGCACAATCCGGCTCGCAAAATAGGGAATGAAGGCAATGCAGATCGAAAACAGCATGCTCACCAGGGCCAAAAGAATCATGCTTCCTGAACCCATAAAGCTGTTCAGCACGCCGTTTGCATTCAGCACGCTGTTGACGCTGTTCAGATTAATGGCGGACATCAATACCTGGATGATGGCGTAGATGATGCTCCAGGCCCCGAAGACCATCACGTTCACCGCATACGTGCGCGCCAGTTGGCCCAGGCTACGGCTGGGCAGAAGGGCCAGCACAAATGGCCCCACGACATACAGGATCGATCCATACAAGGCGTAGAACACGGTGAAAAGGAGATAAGACAGAGGGTAGATGATGAACCCTGCCATGATGATCGCCATGCTCAAGAAACCGGATATACCACCTGTGATGAGCCCCCAGATCGATGACCATCCGTTTGTCTGCGCGTAACCGCTCAACTGGTTCAACCAGTTGCTGAAGAGATCTCCAACGCCGGTCGAGGAGTAAATAAAGTCGGCCACGGAGCTGAACATTCCAATCACACCCCGGAAGATCGCGCCGTAGCTCGCGAAGATCAGACCCAACAGAAGATACTTCGCGCTGGCCCCGGCAAGCGCCCGCACGTCCCCGCCACTGGCAAAGGCCTCGTACGCACTGTATAAAAAGCTGAGCAGGAGGATCGACGCAGCCACTTCAAGTACGGTAGACATGATGTTGCTGCCGTCGATTCCCCCTAGCGCCGTGTTGAGCAGTTGCTCGAAATAGAAGTTGCCCATCGCTTACTGCCTCTTCAACAAGTTCATCAGTTGTTGTCCGAGCCCCGTCGTATTTGCAGCTCCCGATTTGACATCCGCCCCGCTGTTGGCCAATGCGATGGCCCGTACCCGCATGAGGTCGGCGGTGGCGGCTTGCGTGTAAGCGTTCGCCCGCACCAGCCAAGCGTCAGCCTGCGCTTCGATAATAGGTGCGCTCCCCGGTGCGGCCGTCTGGATGCTCTGGTTGATCTGGTTAGCAGCCTGAATCTCCAGGTCGGCGAGCTGGTCGATTTCGATCGCTCTCTTCATTGCCGCCTGCGCTGCCGCGTCCGTCATGTCGACTTCATTCCGGACATCGGCAGGCGCGACATTGGCCGGCGGCACGGCGCCGTACACTCCGACGAAGTTCTGGCTCGTCTGGCCGATCTGTGCTGAATTTCCGGAGAGCAGGTTCTGCTCCAGTTGTTGCGGCGCCGGCAACGTGGCACTGTTGACCGGAATCTGGACGACCCTTTGAATTTGCGTGTAGGTACCCTGAAGGCTGCCGACGAGCGCTTGTGCCTGCGCGATCAAGTTCTGCGGCCAAACCACCGTCTGCTCGAAGTTCGCGATCGTCTGCTCGACGGAGAGGATGCCGTTGAGCCCGCCACCCACGACGTTGCTCAAGGTGCTTGATATCGTAGAGAGCCCGGCCGCCAGAATCGCGCAGCAGGGGTCCAGGATAATGCTCTTCGCCGGGCGCGGCGCAACCATCGCAAGAATCACGGCCAGCACAACCGCGCGCATCTTGTGCTCCCCTGTCCAACAGAGACCCCGCTCGACCCTGTATTTCAGCTTTTTCAAGAGTGCCTTCATTCCTTCCTCCCGCCTTAATTGCGCTTCAGCAAGTTCTGAATTTGAGCTCCGAGCTGGCCTGTAAATGTTGCCTGCCTTTTCCGCAGCGCATTCGTGTGTGCCAGCCAGGCAGCCTCCTGGCGAAGCTCGGCGGCCAGCATCTTTTGCGTCACTGCCTGGCTCTGAATACTGGCCGCAACCGCCGTAGCTGTCAGGAAAGGCGCTGACCCTGGGGCCGCCGCGCCGGCTCCGTTTTCAATCTGGTCAGCCACCTGCAATGTCAGGTCATCCGCCTGATCCGTAGCCTTCAACATCTTCAGGTTGTCCACTGCCAAGGCGTCATCCATGTCTGTCAGGTTGCGGTCGTCGGGACTCGCGGCCGTTGAGGCTGGGACGGCCTGGTAGGTATTCGTGTAGTTGGTGGCCAGTGCCCCAAAGTCGCTCGTCAGATGGTTACGCATGAGGCTTTCCAGAGCCTGTGGCGCGGGTAACGTGGCGCTCTTCAGGTTTATGGTGAAGACGCTTTGCATAAGGTTCCGGTACTGGCTAATCATTTGTGACACTTGCGCCTTGGCCTGGTTGATCAGCTGCACCGGCCAGATGACGCCCTGGTAGAGGCTGCTGATTGTCGACCTGACAGCATTAATGCTATTGAGTGCCGTCTGGATGAGCCCGTTGATCACGTTCAGCACCGCGTTGATCGCCGCTAGGAGGTCTCCTTGCGCCAACACGCGCGGTGGAGCGACCAGCGTAGCGGCGACCGTTCCGGCAAGCGCCACGCCCACCACCTGGCGCCTCGTCCTGGCAGTCACCATGAACCACGAGAACAAGAGAAAGAAAGCAGCAGTCATAACCCGTCTCCTCCTTATCGGTTTTGCTCTGCGAACGCCGCGTTCACTTCTCCGGAAAGCTCCTCGGCGAGAGGTGCAATCTCTGCTAGTCCCACGGGGAAGCTCCTTGCCAGCTCCAGATAGGTCTCGAGTTGAGGCCGTCCGTTGTTCTTTGCGAGAAGCCATGCTCGATAACGGCGTTCTCGCGGGAAAGTGGTGCACACCCAGTAGTCAAGCGACGTTGGCACGATCCGTATCGTCTGGGTTGTGTCGGCCTTCTCACCAAGCACTAGCAAGGCCTCCGCATACTGCCCCTTCCGCGGGGCGCTGAAATGCTTGATTTCACCGAGTGCCACCGCATTGAGGTACAGGTGGTTCACCAGCGGGGTCATATCGCCGGGCTGTTGGCCGATAATCTTGGCTGCGGCGTTCTTCAGGATCCCCGGCCCTTGTTCCCGAGGCTGAAACTCCGTGCCCACAAAATCCTCGACCGTCTGGCTTATGCCCCAGACGCTCGAGTTCCGCTTCCGTGCCGTGCGGAACAGTTGCACAACTTCGGGGGCGAGGGCCGGTGAGTCGAGCAGCGACCAGCACTCGTCCAACACCGTGATGCCGGGCTGGCCGGTCTTGCCGGTCGCACGCGTGGCCATCGCATAGGCAAGGAGCATGCTCATGGCGGTTTCGAGTTTGGCGTCGGAACGCAGGCCTTCGACGTTGAAGAACAGCCAGTTGCTCTCGAGGCGCATGGTGGTGGGCGCGTCAAACAACTTCGCATAGATGCCTTTCTCTCCCGTCCACTGACGAAGCTTGATGGCAGCCAGGTGCGCTTCGTCAATTGTCCGTTGCATACGCTCCTCGTCCCGCCACTGGGCTAACTCCTCCCGCAGATCATTGAAGGTCGGGATGGGATTCGAATAACGAATTGCGCAGCGCTTGTAAGTCCGCGCGATGGCGTCGCTCAACAGGTTCTCCAGTAGCGACCGGTCTGAACCCGGGCTGTCACCCAGCATGTGCAGCGTCAGGTTTTTGAGAAATGCGATCTTGTCGTTGCTCGGTGTCGTCTCGCCCGCGGGCAGATCCCAGGGGTTCAAGGTCTCGCGTCCCTCGAGATCGACTTCGATCACTCGCCCACCCATCAGCTCAACCAGGGGGCGGTAGGAGTCTCCGCTCTCGAGGATCGAGATCAGTGGGTTGAGCCGCCCCAGCATGAGCAGGAGCAGTTGTATCAGGAAGGTTTTGCCGCTCCCGCTCGCGCCCATGGTGAGGAGGTTGGCGTTGCTGAGGCTGGAGTCAAAGAGTGAGAATGGGAGCAGCTGCCGATAAGGCGTCTCGAAGAGGATATCAGGTGAATTCGGTGTACCCTGCCACGGCATCTCAACGGGCAGCAGGTCGGCGGCATGCAGAGTGAGAGCATCCATCTCCCGCTTGTTCTCCCCCGCCATCGTCGGCAGGCCTCCAAAAAAGAGCCGCTTTTGTGCGAGGGTCTCGGCGATTCCACGGGCGCCATTCATGCGCGCGATCGCGTGCAAGGTTCGTTGCCGGCGGTCGGCCAAAACTCGCTCCGCTTCCTCCCGCTCAAAGTGGTTCCGTGCCCGCTTCGACGTTCGCACCGCGATGGTGAGACTCATCTGACAACTCTTCAGTGAGCTCGAAATCAAGTCTTGCAGCATCTTGATGAGTTGGGTTTCCGCGACCTGAGCATCAACGTTGATCCGGAACCCGCCGTGCATGTCACGCTGTGCGGCCATCATCTTCCGCAGCCGGCTCTTGTATTGCTTGACGGCCTTCGCCTGGTCCGGGAGTATGACCTCCGCATTGATGACCAGCGGGAAGTCCGCCACCACCAACTCGCGGAGAATCCCCGGAAACGTCGCATCTGGCGGATCCTTCAGGGTGATCCATGAATAGAGCAACCCGCCGACTTTCAGGTAGTCGTCCGTTTCATCCTCGATGTTGACGTTGGCCATCTGGCTGCGTGCGCTCTCATACCAGATCGACTCCTCTGGAGCCCGGTAGGGCACCCGGTCTTCCTCGGCTAAAGGGTTGAGTGCGCGCTTGATTTCGAGAAAGAGCTCGTCATGTCTCAACCGCCGCGCCCTCATTCCCGTAGCTTCTAGCGTCGCCTCTACACCGCTGAGCAGACTGTCAAACTCCGCCAGGAGGTCATCGTGCTCTCTGCGGGTCCGCTCGATGCACTTGCTCGCCGAGAGGCTTCGGCTGGAGCCCTGGCGCATCTTGCGTTTCCATTCAAAGTCGGGAGACTGGTGGTGGATGCGGGGATTCCAAATGAAGTAAGCGTGTAGATGGTGCCGAAGGTAGAAGCCTGCCGCCTCCTTCCGGCGCCACTCCTCGGTGCGCTTCCGGTCGAGCGTCTGGAGAACAGCACTGTTGTTGTGCTGCTCATGGTTGTAGCGTGCTATCAGGTCACCCGCGCCCTCCGAAATCTCGTGGCGCACCTGGATACGCATCGACCGCTCCGAGAGGGAACGAACCAGGGCCTCCAGCGCGCTCTTGGTACGGTTGCGTCCCTCGTCGCTCGCGTAATAGGAATTCAGGCCGCTCAACTCGTAGCCCGCCACGAATGACCCGTCAACCTGGATGGCCACATTGTCCAACAGGTCCCGGATGCGCAACTGTTCGCAGAGCGGCGCGGCGCTTAGTGACTGCTCGTATTCCTTCGTGGTTACGGGCACGCTTCGTCCTCCACTCTGATGTATTCGCTCGTGAACTCGTGGTCGCGTTCCAGCCCGGAATAAATGTGAGGCTTGGCGTGAAACATCACCCAGTCCAAGAGATAGCCGCGCTGTTTGCCGTACTTAAAGACCATCAGCGCGGGAATGCTTAAAAGGGGAACGATGTATTGCAGGACCATGTTCATGGGCAGCCCGAGCATCTCCCGGTTCAGAAACCTTCCGAGGATGTTTGCGACGACCGCGATGGCCAGAATGGCGAAAAGGTCTTCCGCCTCGAGTCCGAGGAAGGTGACCCGTGTGCGCAAGTTGCGATGAAAGGGTGTGACTTCAAGAGCCATCGTCTGCCTCCTTTACGGCACTCCACCGGTTCCCTGCTTAACGAAGAACTCTCCCAACCTCAGGAACCCTGATACCAGCAGGCACAATCCTGCCGCCGCGAAGTGCCGCATCCACCCGCTCGCATGGTGGAATCTCACGTCCGTCATGAGGTCGCCTGCCCCGGCTGCGACCTGTAAGGCCGCGTACAGAGGCAGAATCACATTGCCAAGCCAATCCACCAACGTGACCAGCGCGATCCAGTACTGGTCAGGATTGTTCCACGCCCGCTGCCGGGTGAAGGTCTCGAGGGCACGCAACAGTCCCGAAGCCATGAGGCAAAGGAAGCCGCCGTACATCGCACGTGAGTAATCCGCCCCTTTCGAGAACTGCACGATGGCGATGATGATGAACAGCCCGGCGAGCGTTGGCAGAATCACGTTCGCCGACCAATTCGTCAGATTGAGAATGCCGTTTTGAAAGGACACCGGGTCAATTCCCTTTACGACATCATGTCCACTACCAGGTACCAGATAGCTGAGACCGAAAGCATGGCCAGGGCGACGCCTACCAACCGCATAGCGGGCTTTTGGGTCGCGAAGTTGATGATGGCCCCGACGATCGCGAGACCCGCAGTGATCGGCATGATGGTTCCAGCCAGATAGTTCCACAGGCTGTCCAGCACATCCGCGGTTGCGTATTGTGTGCCGCTGTTGTACCCCTGCATCAGAGCGTAGGTGGCTTGGCCTCCCAGCAGAAACATCGCAGCGAGCACCGACGGCAGCGGGTGACCCCCGGAGGCAGTGTCCAGTATCGCGCGGAGAACAAAATACGCTGCGAGCGTCGTCGCCAGGCGTGTCATAACGAAGTTGTGAACGAAATTCGACATGTCGGTCTGGAACGAGTTCAGCCATGAGGTGCCGATCCCTCCTCCCGGCAGCGGCACGCTCACCCCAAACGAGCTGAACCAACTGAGGAGTGGTGCCAGAGTCAGGAAGACTACCGACCAGAACATCCATTTGGTGAAACCGCCACCGATCAGGAAGTTGGTCCCCCCTTCGCGCCGCAGGCTGATACCCGCCAGCACCAGCGAGACGAGCGCTGCCGGCGTAGCCAGCGCCAGTAGAGTCTTAATGATGTCGTTTAGTAGTTGTGGGACAGCCATGCACTTGCGCTCGCTTCTCACCTCGCGACACGGTTCAAGGTTAGGCAGGCAGCCTGCACTGTACGCCGGCTCACAGCCAGGCCGCCTGCCGAGGAGTTGGTTGTTCGCGTTTAGTTCCGGCGGCACCAGACCTAAACGCCCTTCGTGCCATTCGCGATCCAGAACTCGAGGAGCCGGGTGATGCCTGAAACCGCCAGCAAGGCCCCGGCCGCAAACAGCCAGCGCCCAAAGCCGCGGCCTGTGAGCCATGACACGATAGCCCCCAGCACCGCGCCCCCAGCACCCACCGGGGCAATGACGTTCCCCACCCAGTTGATGAAGTTCAGGAACGCCCCTTCGGGCTGCGCCCCTGTTTCACCTTGGACCGCGACATCGGTTTTTGGAGCGGTTCCCAGGTTCTGTGCCCACGCATACTCGCCAGCCAAGACGAAGCAGATCCCGAGCACCGCGAGCATTTTCTTTAACTCGCTGTCCCACTTGATTCGCATAAGGGTCTCTCCTTTCTAGCCCGATGCTTTACCGACCGGCTGGTGCGGCATACCGGCAGAAAACATCGGGACCAGGAGAAAACTAAGAGAGCCTGTTGCCGTTTGTCAAAAAACAGGGAACCTTCTGGATGCCGGCATGGCGCTAGGGTGAAGTCTTACCGGGGAGAAACGATCGATTCAAAAGACGATAGGACTTATGGAGAGAAAGCTTAGGCAGCACCGCGGACGCGCTGTGCTGCCAGTTTGAAGTCACTCAAGTTAAGCGCCGGCAGTTGGTCCTCCTGGCCGGCACGGTTGAAAGCAAAGCGTTTGGCTGCCTTCGAGATAGCTTCCAAGTCGGCCGGGGCCAAGCCGCTGAGATGCTCGACAACGTCCTTCACGCTTAAGCCTGGCTCCAGTTGTGTACCGGCAAGATACTTTCGCAGCAGACGCTGGAGGGCCTCGGGGCCGGGAATGCCTATTTCAATCTTTTCTGAGAACCTGCCGCCCCGCAGCACCCGGGAATCGATATTCTCAACGTGGTTCGTCGTTCCGACCAGGAAAATGCTGTGCTCCGGCTGAAGATTCGAGATTTCGATCATGAACTGGTCAACCACCTGGATATCATGTTGTTGTCCCACGTAGCGGTTGTTCCCGGGCAGCAACCCGTCCATCTCGTCGAGAAAAATAATGGACGGACTATGTTCTTTGGCTCGCGCGAACACCTCACTCACTCGTTTCACGGATTCACCTGTCAGACCCCCCAGCACGTCAGCGGCGGTGATGGGATAGAAACTGCGCCGGGTCTGTGTGGCAATCAGCCGCGCTATCATGCTCTTACCGGTACCCGGAGGCCCAACGAGCATTACTCCGGTGGGGATGTCGAGCCCCATCTTCTCCGCTCGTCCTGGATCGTTGAGCAACTGGATGAGTGTGCGAAGGTCCCTCTCGACGTGTTCGTCGAGAACAATGTCTTCCCATTGGACCGGTTGAACGAGCGGCCTGTCCCTCCCGCCGCCCTCCTCGAGAGCCCGGCGCAGGTCGCGCGCGTCAATGTTGCGACCCTCTTCGGCCGCGAACGCGGCGGCGTGGTCCACCAGGCCGGCAATCTTGGCCGCGCTCACCCCTGGCGTCTTGCGGGCGAATTCCTGCAAATCAAAGTGGCTCCGCGGCTTCTTTGACAACTGGGCTTCGAAAATGTTTACCCGTGTCGCTTCATCCGGAAGATCAACCCGAAGCCTGAGATCAAACCTTCCCGGCCGAATTAGTGCCTCGTCCAGGCTGTCGAGTAAATTCGTGGCTGCCATCAGTATGAAGCCTGGCAAGTCGCGGTAGTAGTCGATGGACTGCATTAGTTGGACAACCATATTGTTGAACTCACGGCCCGCACCGCCAGGGTCGCCGCGGCTACTTCGGACCTGCCGCCCTGCACCTAAGCAGTCGATCTCATCAAGGAAAAACACCACCGGTTTATGTGCCGCTGCGGCCGCGAATTCACTTCGAATATTCCCCCCTGTGGTTCCTATCCATTTCTCAAGGAGTTCCGGCGAGGACACGTACCAAAAGTTGAGCCGGAACTCGCCAGCCGTAGCTTTTGCGAGGAACGTCTTGCCACTACCCCTCGGACCGTAGAGCAAGATGCCGTTTCTAACGACTCCATACCGTTTGTACTTGCTTGGCTCCAACTGAACGTGAACAAGTTGGCGTATCTGGTCTTTAAGCCCTTCCAGGCCCCCAACGTCTGAGAATCGGACCTGAGGAACCTTCGAAACTCGCGATAAATCATTGCTTGAGGCTTCGCGCACGCTTGCGGACGTCGTTATTCCCGTTCTCCGCCCTTTTGACCGCGAGAAGACAATGCACAGCACTACGACGAACCAGCCGAGGACCGAAGTGACCATAATCCAGGCCCTGGTCCGGCTTGAGTCCGCGCCCGGACGGGCAAGCACCCCCCACACGGGAGTCCAGTACAACAGCTTCGTAAGCGCGATCAGCAGACAAAAGGAAACCGCAATTTTGATAATCTTTCTCAGAAAGGATGGCGCTTCGCCTAAAGGCCCCCGCAATACCTGTACTAGCAGGAGTGAGGCTGCGAGCATCACCGGCCAGTTGATCAACCACTCGGGCGGCACCAAAACGGCGATTACCGCAATCGGCACAGCGATGAGAAGTAGTATGAGGATGGGGCGATGCGTTTTCCCGCCGGTTCGACGAACTGTCTGCCTTGAGACATCCTCGCTTGCTGTCCGCCGGCCCCCAATTGCCGAGTCGCGCACGCCTCGCCGGAAGTTGCCAAGGGCGTGCCCCATGTGCCAGAACACCCAGTCGGTCGCGCTGAAGCGCCTGTATGACTCGCCCGGTCGGGACATCGCTCATCCCTCCAGGGCTTTACTTTATCGTAGTCTCGGCTGTGGGCCAACAGTCTTGGGCGGGGAAGTGCCTAAGGTTTAGGAAGAGACTCTCACAGGGTTAGTTGACCGTTACTTCTTCCGGCTCGATTTCGATCCGCATCAGCGGGATTCCGGCTCGGCGGAAAGCCTCCTGCTTTCGGGCGATGTAGTTCTCGTCATAAACACTCTCCAGCGTTTCATCAAGATCTCTCAAAGCCGCTTCGATTCTTCTGATCTCCGCCTCGAAAGCGGTGGGCTGGTAGCGCGATTTCCCGCAATACCTGTAGCACTGTCCCTGGTCGTCGAGAGCGAGGTAAAGCCTGGCGATCCCGTGCTTGTACAGGTTTATGCCATTAATCCGCCCCATGAACATGAAGCCGACGCAGCGTGCGCGGCCGAGTCTCTTTTCCAACGGTCTCCAGTTGGTTTCCATTCTACTTGCGCCCTCCTTCACTTCTGCGGCGCTTGTGCCGAAGCAGCTTGCGCGCTCGCCTGCTGGTACATCGAGCTCAACTCCTCCTTCAACTCTACGAGCTGCCGCAGTTCATCGAGCGTGGGCAGGCTGTTTCGCTGCGTTGTCATCGCTGATGACCGCCCGCCGGTGGTATTGTTCACGGAACCCGAATTCTCGAGCACGATGTAGAACCGGGTGTTCCCAGGGACAGTGACCACGATGTGCTGGTTGAGTGCCAGCGAGTTCAGTTGCTGGTCACCTGCGACGCCGATGTTATTGGCTAGCCTCTCGCGCAGCAAGGCGCTCTCCGAGATCGGACCGTAGAATCCCCCACTGCCGGCATTGCCAACCAGATATGCGGCCGTCGTACCCAGACCGGTGAAGGCCTGTACCAGGAACTTTGTCCCCGTGTTTTTGCCTGTCACGATCCCTTTGAGCGGCTTGAAGTCGAGCCCCATGGCCACACCGTCCAGCTTCTCGGCCGAGCCGTCGGGCATCTCCAGGCTCTGGAACTTGATGTCTGCGAAGCCGTTGCGGTCGGCTTGCCGCAGCTGCCCCACCGCTTTGGCACCGGCCGGCACGACGGTCTCTCCGTCCTTTTCGTAGTTGTATTCCACCACCGCGATAACGGGCTGGTTCAATGCTGTGCTCGCGGGTGCTTCGAGCCGTGCCACCAGCCTCGTGCCTGGGGGCAGATCAGGTCCTGCCGGGCTCTGCTCAACCACAGCTGGTTGGGTGCTCACTGTGGGACCGCTCTGAGTTTCATTCACGGAGCGGACGAAGACCAGCGAAGGCTTGCGCAGTTCCTCGGCTTCAGAGGCCCCAGGCGGTTGGGAAACCCCCGGTGGCTGTTGATAAGCAGGGCCGGTCCCGTAGCCCGGCTGTTGCGTTAGAACAGCGTCCGAAAAATCGACATGACTGAGCGCATATCGGTCCTTCTTCTGCGTCGTCGGGGGAGATGGCACAGCCGCGGGCCCGTGCAATCTTGCGGTTCGGTCCACATCTTCGGCCGTCACTGCCCCGTTGTTCGGCGTCTGGTTGCCTCTCACATCGGCATCCAGGAGCGGCGTAACCGACTTTCCGGCTTCAAGAGTCTCTTGGCCCGGCGTGACTCTCCGCCCGAGGTCGGGCGCGCCTGGACGCTTATTGTCTTGAGCCCTCTTCGGTTTGTTGGGGGACGAGAAGACTCCCAGAAACAACAGGACCATCAACGCAGCGGCCCCGGCCAGCACCAGTAGCGATTTACTTTTGTCTTTGCCGAGTTCGCGCCGGCTGCTTCCCGGCCGCTGGACCTTGCGGGCCCTTTCGAAGGCTTGGTGGAAGACCGCGCGCCAGCGCGGCTGGCTGCTATCCTCCCGGCTCGCTTCCGCCTGGGGATCTTGCTCAGGGGAGCTCGGTGCTTCACTTTCCATGCCGAGGGTT
>DATJKY010000278.1:0-7877 GCA_035490955.1 Terriglobia bacterium
CCTCGTGAGCGTAGGCTTCCAGCGGGAGCACCAAACCGGGGCGTACCGCCATGGGTCTGGTCGGCGGCTATGACAACGAGATCTTCATCAGCTACAGTCACATCGACAACGAGCCCTTCGGCGATCCTCGGGGCGGATGGGTCGACATTTTTCACGAACAGTTGCAGAACTTCGTCAACGTCCATGTCGGACGGCGCACCAAGGTTTGGCGGGACAAGCGGCTGACGGGAGGGGAGGTCTTCTCCGACGAGATTGAGCAGCAACTGCAAAGTTCCGCTATTCTCGTGTCGGTCATCTCGCCGGGATACATGCAATCCGAATGGTGTAATCGCGAGCTGGTCGCCTTCACCAAGGCCGCGCAGAACCGCGGTAATCTTCGGGTCGGCAATCTTCGGCGAGTCGTCAAGGTGCTCCGCCTACCCGTGGAACGAAGCGTTTTGCCCCCCTCCTCGACGACGTGCTGGGAGAGCAGTTCTATCGCGTTGATCCCGCGTCAGGACGCGCCCGGGATCTTCTGATTGACTCGAGTGCGGACGCGCTCCAGGTGTTCCGTGCGCGAGTCGACGATATCGCGCAGGACCTCTCCCGATTGCTCCATGCGATGTCCGCGTCGGGCGATGCCCCAGCGGCTGCTTCGCCGGCCTCCGCCGCTGATACGGTGTTTCTGGCCTGGACCACCAGCGACCTCGCCGAGGAACGCGAGAAGCTGCGCCGCGAGCTGGAAGCGCGAAACTACCGAGTCGTGCCGACGGGCGCCCCGCCGCTCGACGCCGATGGTGTGCGCGAACGCCTCGTCGTCGCTCTGCAGGACGCGAAGGTCGCCATCCACCTGATTGGCGCACATTACGGCTTCGTGCCCGAGGGCGAGAAGCGGTCCATCATCGAGCTTCAGGGTGACGAGGCCATCTATCACGCGTCGCCTAGCACCGCGACGCGCATTTTCTGGCTGGCGCCGAACGCGCATACACCGGATCCACGCCTGAGCGCGTTGGTCGAGCGGCTGCAGAACCCCTCTCCCCAGGGCGGCCGCGTCGACCTGCTTGCCAATCAGACCATCGAAGCCCTCAAGACGCTGGTGCTGGATCGCCTGAAGCCTGTGTCCAAGGCGGCGCTGGGGGCCGTGGGGGCAGCATCGTCGGTGGTCTACCTGATGTGCGATCAGCTTGACCGCACAGCGGTTGCGCCGATCCAGGATTTCCTGTTCGAACAGTCTCTGGAGGTCAAGCTTCCGCTATTCGAGGGCGATTCGGACCAGATCCGCAAAGAGCATTTCGAAACGCTCGCTGAGTGCGAGGGCGTGCTCATCTTCTGGGGCAAGGCGAAGGAAGGCTGGCTGCGCACCATGTTGCGCGACCTAAACAGGGTCTTCGGACTCGGACGAACGGAGCCCTATAAGGCGGCGTCGCTCTACCTCGCGGAACTTCCGGACGTCAACAAGGAGAGCTTCCGCACTCGCCAGGTCTCCATCATCCGCCCCGATCGCGAATTCGAGCCCGCCATCTTGCGCTCCTTCGTTGACCAGTTGTCCGCCGCCTAGCGATGGACACCCGCGACCGTACCAACCCATTCCCGGGCCTTCGGCCTTTCATGCAGGAGGAGGCGGACCTCTTTTTCGGCCGCGACCGGCAAAGCGACGAACTGGTGCGGCGCCTCGCCTGCAGGCGCTTCCTCGCCGTGGTGGGCGCTTCCGGGAGTGGCAAATCCTCGCTCGTGCGGGCCGGGCTGCTGCCGTCGCTGGAGGGCGGCTTCATGGCCGGCGCCGGGGCGCACTGGCGCATCGCGACCCTGCGGCCGCAGGACGACCCGATCGGGTATCTAGCGCGGGCCATTGTCGAAACTGGAGTCCTGGCGCATCTCGACCTTGCCCAACCAGCGGCCGAGGGCGTGGTCGAGACGACACTGCGGCGCAGCAGCCTGGGCCTGGTCGAGGCCGCCCGTCTGGCCCGGCTCGCGCCCCAAGAGAATTTGCTGATCCTCGTCGATCAGTTCGAAGAACTGTTCCGCTTCGGCGATCTGGCCAAGCAACGCGATGCCGGCGATGAAGCGCCGGCCTTCGTCAAGTTACTGCTCCAGGCGGCGCAGCAGACCGAAGAGCCGGTATACGTCGTCATCACGATGCGTTCGGACTTCCTCGGCGACTGCGACAGGTTCCGCGGCTTGCCCGAGGCGATCAGCGATAGCCAGTACCTGATCCCGCGCTTGACGCGCGACGAGCTGCAGGAGGTGATCACCGGCCCCATCGGCGTGCGAGGTGGGCATATTGCCCCCAGCCTGGTGCAGTGCTTGCTCAACGACGTGGGCGACGACATGGACCAGCTGCCGGTCCTGCAGCACGCCCTGATGCGCGCCTGGGATCACTGGGAGCGCGACGACCCGGATATCCGCTTCATCGATCTGAATGACCTGAAAGAGATTGGGGGCATGGCGGAGGCCTTGTCGCGGCACGCAGATGAGGCGTTCGGGTCGCTCGCGACCGACCGGAACCGCAAGATCGCCGAGCGGCTGTTCAAATGCCTTACCGAGAGGGGACCTGACAACCGGGAGATTCGGCGCCCGACGCCGCTTTCGCGCATCGCCGCGATCGCAAACGCCAACCCCGCCGACGTCATCCGGGTCATCGATGTGTTCCGTGCCCCGGGCTGCTCCTTTCTGATGCCGCCCCACGGCATCGCTCTGGAAGGCGACTCTGTCATCGACATCTCCCATGAGAGTCTGATTCGCCAGTGGGGGCGGCTGCGGACCTGGGTGGAAGAGGAGGCCGAGTCACGCGCCACATATCTGCGGCTCGTCCAAGCCGCGCAACTCCGGCGTGCCGGCAAGGCCGGTTTGTGGGGCGAGCCCGATCTCACGTACGCCCGGCAATGGCAGGAGCGCGAAGCACCCAACGCCACGTGGGCCGAGCGGTACGCCTCCGGCTTTGCTGATGCGGGCGCATTTCTCAGCGATAGCGAGGCGACGCACGCCGCGGACTTGGAGAAGGAGCGTCAGCAAGCCGAAGCCGAACGGGTAGCCAAGGAACGTGAGCTAGAACAGGCACAGGCGCTGGCCGAGGAGCAGCGGCAGCGGGCAGAGGAACAGGCCAGGTCTGCTAAACGTCTGCGTACAGGCTTGATTGTCGCAGTATCTTCTGCGGTCTTCGCAGTCGTAGCGCTCGTGGTTGCGATGGTATTGGGATGGAAGGCCGAACAGCAGGCTCAAATTGCGACGTCGCGCAACTCACGCTTGTTGGGAGCAGAAGCACTTACTTATTTGAATGACAAGCTTGACCTTGCACTGCTACTGGGCGTCCGGGCCTCCGAAACGCCTGAGCCTGCGAGTTTCGAAGCTCGCAGAGCGCTGCTTTGGGGACTCGAATCCGCAAACCCTAGGGGACCCGAACCCTCTGCTCGCCTCACCGCCTTCTTATTGGGCCATTCGGGTGCCGTGGAAAGCGTTGCCTTCAGTCCAAATGGTGAAGTCCTCGCGTCGAGCAGTCGGGATCGCAACGCTCCGATCCGCCTGTGGAAGGTCGCCACCCGTCAGGCTTTGGGAGAGCCCCTGACCGGCTATACGATCGGTGGAGACCAGCCAGTGAGGAGCATAAGCTTTAGTCCCGACGGCAAGACGTTGGCGTCGGGTAGTAACGAGGAACTCCTTCTTTGGGATGTGCAGAGCGGGCGACCGCAAAGGGAACCCTTGACCATCCAGACCCACAAAATACGGGCGACCACGACTCTAGCCTTCAGTCCCGATCGCAAAACCTTGGCCTCGGGTAGCGAGGGGAAAATTATTCTGTGGGACCTCGCCACCTGGCAACCGCGTGGTGGGCCTCTCGCATTGTTGTCAGGACCCGTGGGCAGAGTGGCTTTCAGCCCTGATGGGAGGGTCTTGGGCGCGTATTGGCTATCGGACACCACCATTCACCTGTGGGACGTGGAGACTGGCCAGCCCCACGGCCAGCTCTCCGTCGACACTCAGAAAATCGTGCACGGGCTAGCGTTCAGTCGCCATAGAGGAAGCAAGTTGGTCAGCGTGGCTTTCGATCGCGGTGGCATATTAGTGTCGGGTGGTGAGGACGGCTCGATCAGTCTGTGGAATATCAGTGGACAATCACTGGGAGAGCCCCTCCCCCTCCGTTGGGATACGGGAGACCCCGCCGCCTTCAGTCCCGACGGCAAATATTTGGCTTCGGGCTGTAAAGATTGTACACCGAGCAAGATACAACTTTGGAATCTCGCTACCCAGAAACCGCTCGACATACCCCTCACCGGCCCTACGGACAACCTGGTGAGCCTCGCCTTGAGTGCCGACGCCGGAATCGTAGCCGCAGGTAGTTGTAGGAAGAGAGATAACTCCGGTTGCGACGGTGAGATTAATCTGTGGGATGTCCAAAACCAAAAACCGCTCGTCGGACCCACCGCCCCAGCGGACTTGGTGAGCCTCGCCTTGAGTCGCGACGGCGGAATCTTAGCCTCAGGTGGTTGTAGTAAGGGAGATAACCCCGGGTCCCAGTGCGAACAAGGTGAGATTCATATATGGGATGTCCATAACCAGAAGCCGCTTTTTCACGAGCGTATTACAGGCCATAACGGCGGTGTTACGAGTTTGGCTTTCAGTCCCAATGGTAAAACACTCGCTTCGGCTGGTAATGATATCATCCTGTGGAATGTGGAGACTGCGCAGCAACTCGGTGCCCTTACCAGCGATATCGCCACCGCGCCAGTAGAGCCGCCTGCCACTCGGCCGCAGGCCGTGCCTCGCATTCCTTTAGTCTTTACTCGCGATAGCAAGATTCTAGCCTCGGCTAGCGGGGGTAATATATTTTTGTGGGACGCGGAGAAGGGTCATCTATTTGGTCGGCTGCCCGTCCCACATTTGGGCCAGCCAGCTCTTGAGGTGTCGAGCTTGGCCTTCAGTCCCGACGGCAAGACGCTTGCTGCAGCCACTGACTCAACCGAGGTGTTGGCGACGAGCCCGACCGGAAAACGCTCTTCATCCCTCCACCTGTGGGACGTTCCTAGTCAGCGCCCGCTTGGCGTGCATCTAAGTCGCCAATTGATATCGCGCATAGTTTTCAGTTCCGATAGCCGGATCCTGACTTGGGGTGGTCCGAATGGCACAGTGCGGCAATGGGACATCGACGTCGATTCACGGCGAGCTGCATGCGGGATCGCTAACCGCAACCTCACGCATGAGGAGTGGGGAACATATTTTGAAGGTCAGGCATATAGGAAGACGTGTCCGAACCTTCCTATTGATCCCGGTTCCCTCGCACGAGGAAGACAATTGGCAAAAGAGAGGGGAAACTCGACGAAGCTATCGCTCTTTTTCGTGATTTACAAGAAATCGATTCGAGCCTCGATCCCGTGGCCGAAGCGCACCAGTATGCAGCATTGGGGCTGGACGAAAAGGCAGCGTCGAAGCTGGTGGAGAATGGAAAGGAACTCGCGCGGGACGGGAAGGTGCCAGAAGCCATTGCTGCTTTCAGACAAGCGAAACACTTGAAGCCAACCCTGACGCTTGATCCAGACGCTGAAGCGCGCTCGTTTGCAGTGCTAGCACTGCGTCAAAAAGGGGAAGTAGCCGCAACAGCGGGCGAGATATCAAAGGCGAAAGAGGCTTTTAGTCAAGCCAAAGAGCTCGACCCCACCCTGCTTGACCCAGAAATCGAAACCAGGCGGTTTGCAGTACCAGCACTGCGTCAAAAAGGGGAAGTAGCCGCGAGAGCGGGCGAGATATCAAAAGCGAAAGAGGCTTTCAGTCAAGCCAAAGAGCTCGACCCCACCCTGACGCTTGACCCAGAAAGCGAAGCGAACCGGGCCAGAGTGCAAGGTCTCTTACAGACGGGGATGGCAGCCGCCAAAGCGGGGGAAGTGTCAAAGGCCAAAGAGGCTTACGCGGAAGCAAGGAGGCTCGATCCAGCGGTGGATTTCGGTTGGCAATTTTTTAATTTTCTTTGTTTTAAGGGGAGTTTAGCGCGCCACGCTGACGAGGTTTTGGAGAGTTGCCAGGAAGCGGTCTCACGGAACCCAGAACAAGGAATGATACGCGATAGCCGAGGGCTGGCCCGTATTTTGACAGGAGACCGGGAAGGAGCGATCGAGGACTTCAAGGCTTTCATCGCATGGACAAGGCAAGACCAACAGTCGAATGGGTCCGACTCCGAGTACTTGCAGTATGTTGCACAAGAGCGCGAGCGTTGGATAACCGATCTTGAAGCAGGCAGGAACCCTTTCGATGCAGCCACTCTGGCAGCCACTCTGGAGGCAATTCGAAAAGAATAGATTTGCCACGTTTCGATAGTAACAAATGCCATCATGACCTCGCGCTTTGGGGACCCGCAATGCGGCCGGGCGACGAATTGATGACGAGAAGAGGCGGTGCTCGATTTTGTTCCACTTGCTAGTTCCGGGCGGCAGGTCGAGGCCGAGCTCGTTGGCCAGCTTCTGCAGTTCGCGTTTCCACAGCCGCACTCGCGAGCAGTTGCTGCCGCCCCCATCGGCGGTGATCAATAACCGGGTTGGCTTTGTCAACTTAAACAACCCTGGCGAGAGACTGGGTCAGGATCGTCGTTTGAAAGCCTCGACAATCGGCGACCCCGATACAACCTTCGCTAGTACCTAAACCGTAAACTTGACAATGCGCGCGCAAGCCCTGATGAAGGACGAAAGTCTCGAATCTTCAACTGGCAGCTTCCCGCGCCGGTGGCTCTGCAAATTAGAGAGCCTGCTCAGCATGGCCGATGACGCCCGCCGCGACGCTTTGGTGATCTTTTCCCAACAGCTCGTCTGGATTTACGGTCGTGCGCCCGGCTGGGCCGAAGCGCACCTTCTGAGCGTCCTCGGCCACGATCGCGAGGACGAACGGGCCTTCTGGTCGGGTTTCTTCTCTGCCGGGCGATTCCCGGGATTCGAACTCTATGCCCGCCTGAAGCCATTCCTGCTGGCGATGGTGTCTATCCAGCGTGATCGATCCAACGTCGAAAGGATCGCTGGGATGCTCCTCGCCGGGTGGCGATCTTTCGACACAACCGAAGGCGGTGAACGTTGCGTCAGTAACGAAGAAATGCGCGATGCCCTTCGGACGGGCGGCGACGACTTCCGTCGTCAGGTGCTCTGGTATTTGAAGACCTGGTCCAGGGCGGACAGAAGCGAGTGGAGTGCCCAAGCTCTGGTCCTGCTACGCGACGTGTGGCCCAGAGAGCGGGCAGTGAGGACGGAAGAGACGTCGGAGTACCTCTTCAATCTCGCCATCGATGCCGACCGTGAGAGGTTCACGTTTGTGGTCGACGCTGTGACTCCTCTGATGACGACCATTCGTTCAGGCGCGCTCGGCGTGATCGAACTGACGCGAGCTGGCGACGAAGAACTGGTGCACGACCCTATGGCTCTGCTCAAGTTGTTGTACGTCGCGCTGGCCCAAAGCGCCACCGACTGGCCCTACGATGCTGACAGGCTCGTAGAACGCATAGCGGCCGATCCAGCGACAGCGAAAGATCAGAGAATGGCTGAGCTTCGCCGACGGCTTGCAGCGCGGTGAGAGGACCCTCCGAATGTCGCCAAGGAGGTCATCAGCTGACCGAAGCTCAAGCTCAGCTCAGCCGAAGGTCCACCCTCCTGGGCCGACCGAGGTGGCCTCGGTCAACGGCCGCAATGGGGGCATCAAGAGCGGTTCCCGCCGCCAAGCCTGAGGGACCGCTGTGGGTTCACAGAGGGGACCTTCGCCTGAACGCGCGCCAACAGGCCAGACGCGCCAAAAGCGGGCACTCCGGTCTTACCGTTGCTCCTTCAATTGGCCGACAGTCTACTTCGCGAACGCGTTTTCGCCGATTAAGCTGAGCGGCGATGAAGATTTCGGCGATCGACTCCGCGTTCGAGCGCGCCCTGTCCGCGGAGATA
>DATJKY010000279.1:0-5413 GCA_035490955.1 Terriglobia bacterium
ACTCCGATGATACACCGTTGGTCCCACGACGTCCGGCCGGTCGAAGCCTTCACCGCTGCCGCTGAAATCGTCCTCAAAGTTATAGTTGAATTGGAATGGCTGCCCGCTTTGCAGCGTGACGACGCTGTTGATGCCCCAGCCGTTCTTCCACCGCTCGTGCCCTCCACTCATCTTCGGAAGGTCGTAAGAGAAGACCCAGGTGAACCGGTTGGTGATATTGAAGTTCGAAGGTCCATACTCGAGGTTGGGCTGGGTGCTGTTATTCGGCTGCGCCGCGTTGGGCTCAAAGTCTTCCCCGTCGCTTGAGTTATCCATGGACCGCGACCACACGTAGTTAACGACGGACGTGATTCCATGCCACCCGTTGACGCGGAAGCTGGTCTGCAATGCATTGTAATTCGAAGACCCACTCGAGTTCTCCTGCATGATGTAAAATGTCGCCCCACTGGGTCCGTTTCCGTAGACATCTGGAACAGCGTCGTAGCCGACGATGCACTGACAAGCCAGATCCGTCGCTGTAATCGTGGCCTGAGTGGGTTGGTTAATATCGAAGAACCGCCACAGCCGGTGGCCCTGCGATCCCACATAGCCTACTTCGAGCACCGTCTTGTTGCTGAGTTGCTGCTGGATGTTCAGGTTGTAGTTCTCCATGTAGGGCGTCTTGATGTTTCGGTCAAAGGCGAAGGCATCGCACTCATAGGTGCAAGTAGTTGTGGGCACATAAACAGGACTCCCGGAGATGATGGCCCCACCCACTGCACCTGTGGAAATAATCGGTGCTGGCCCGACGTCGTTATACGCCGGCCCAGGATCAAAGAACGGAGGGTAGGGCAGGTGCCCCAGAACCATGTCCTGCGAGAAGGCGTCAAAGAACAGGCCGAAGCCGGCGCGAACCACAGTCCTTCCTTTTCCGGTCACGTCCCACGCCGCGCTGACCCGCGGGGCAAAATTCGTGTGGTCGGGCTGGTATAAGCTACTCAGGCCGGGCTGCCCGACCTGCGTAAGCGTGAACGTGCCCGCTATCGGATTAAGACTAGTGATGTTACTAAGTAAGTTGTTCTTCTCGCCCACCACGCCGAAATAATCCCATCGCAGGCCATAATTCAAGGTCAGGTTGCGGGTTATTCGGAAGCTATCCTGGAAGTAAAGGCCGAAATTGTTCTCGGAAGTGTTACGCGTGGAGTTGCCGGAGTACTGGAAGCCACCATCGACCGTGCCCGAGAGGAAATCCGTTAGACTGCTGAAGCTCAGTCTCCCCCGGAAGTATTTGTCGAAATATTGATCCACCGTAGTGCGGTGAAAGTCGAACCCGAACTTCAGGTCGTGCTTGTTGAGCTTCCAGGAAAAATTGTCAGTCACCTGGTTGTTCATATCAATGCGGTGGCGCGGCACGCTGCTGGTGGCGCCGAGCTGAGAAATGCCGCCGCTGACCAGGATGATGGGCAGGCCCGAGTTGGAGGGCCCCGTGCCGGAGCAGCCCGCGGTGGTGCTGGCTGCGCACAGGCCGATCGAACTGGGTTGAAAATTCTGGTCTTGCGGGAAGAATCCCTCTGCAAACCGGTTCCAGCCATACCGCAGCTCATTCACCTTCGTTGATCCAATCGTGTGCACATAAGAAATCGAGACCAGTTGCACCCGCGTCGGGGTGTTGGTGTTGAAGCCAGGAAGCTGGCCGCCGCTAGCCGTCAAGGCCAGAGGGAAGGACTGCGTGCTGTCACCAAAGAAGTAGCGGCCGGTCAGGATATTCTTGGGATTGAAATTGTGGTCGATCTTGACAATGAAACTACTTAAGTTGTTGAAAGACGGAGAGATAACCGAAGAGTTAGGGCAGGGTGTGGTGGTGCCAAGGTTGGGCGCCGGCCAGGGGTGCATAGCCAGCAAGTTGGCGATCACCGGATTGGTCGCGTCGCTCGGGCTCAAGGAACCGTCTGACGCCGTACCCACGGGCACACAAGCCAAAGTTACAACGCCCACTCTCTCTCGTTGCCCTTCGTAGTCCCCGAAGAAAAACGTTTTGTTTTTGACGATCGGCCCGCCCACCGAAGCGCCGTACTGGTTGTTGTGAAACAGCGCTTTCGGCTGGGAGCCCCCGTTGAAGAAATTGCGCGCGTCCAGGGCATCGTTGCGGAAGTATTCCGCCGCCGTTCCATGGAACTGGTTGGTACCGGATTTGGTTACAATGTTGACCACGGCGCCGGCGTTACGCCCGTATTCGGGCTCGAAGTTGGAAAGCACGGCCAGTTCCGCTACCGCATCGACGGGAAGAATGGTGGCCGGCGTGCCGAACACACCTGCCTGGTTGATCGCCGGATCGTTGCGGTAACCGTCGTTCATGTCCGTCCCGTCCAGCAGGAAGTTGTTTGAGCGCCCGCGGGCGCCGTTCATCGAGAACACGCCGAACGATCCCGGTGAATCGGTAATCTGGTCAGGCGAGCCGGCGACGCCGGGGTTGAGGAAAATAAGCTTCGTGTAATCACGGCCGTTGACAGGGAGGTTCTGAACCTGCGACGCTTCGATGGTGCCGCCCAGGGTGTTCGTGGTGGTGGTGACCAGCGGCACTTGCGCCGTCACTTGCACTGCTGCTTGGACCCTGGCGGGCACCAGGGTGACGTTGACGCTGCGTTCCGCTCCCAGTTCCACGCTCACGTCAGGCTGGTTCACGCGAGCAAATCCTTCCTTCTCCACAGTAACGGTATAAACTCCAATGGGGAGTTCCGGAATGGCGAACGTACCCGAGTCCTGCGTCGTCGTGGTGCGCGTCACTCCCGTGGCCTGGTTGCTGACGGTGACGGTGGCGCCAGGGACCGGCGCCTCGCTCTGGTCAAGCACCGTCCCCACAATCGAACCTCGGAAGGACTGCGCTGGCGCCACTCCCACCGCTGCAGTGAGGGCAATCGCCACCAGCCCGAGTATGAACCTGCCTGCCTTAGGGTACACTTCAACCCAGCTAACTTGCATTCTTCCTCCTTACCCTTCGGATCGAGGTGCTGCAGTTTCTCGCGTCCTGAATTTCCGTTGTGCCGAATGATATCGAATAACTACCTTCGTCGACCCAGGAAACCCGACGCAAATGATCATAATTGAGTCTGCAGCGGCCGTCAACTGAGGCAGGTGGTGGGGGTGGTGGTCCTGGTCATTCTCAGCCCTCTCCCCCAGGGAGAGGGTGGCGCGCGTAGCGAGCCGGGTGAGGGGTCAGTTGCCCTTGCAAACTGGTATTCGGTGTTTGTTGTCGGCGCTGTTATACTCTGCGTTATGCATCTCCCGACCCAGCGCGTCCGCGAACTGCGGCGTAACCAAACCGAAGCTGAGAGAGCGGCATGGTACTTGCTACGCGACCGTCGGCTGGGCGCGAAGTTTCGCCGCCAGTGTCGCATCGGCAAGTGGGTCGTTGATTTTTACTGCTTCGAGCGTCGCCTGGCCGTCGAGTTCGATGGCAGCGTTCACTCGCAGCCAAGTCAAATGCGGAGAGACGCCGCCAAAGAAGACTACCTCCGGACCATCGGCGTGCACCTGCTGCGGATTCCGAATGGATTGGTGCTGGAGGACCCGGAGGGGTTCGTGCGCCAAGTGCGGGAACGGATCGAGGCAGTTCCGGACCGAGCAGCACCTCAATGAGCAAGTGACCCCTCACCCGGCTCGCTACGCTCGCCACCCTCTCCCCCAGGGAGAGGGCTGGCGTTTTGACCCTCAGTGCTCCTTGGGCGGGCACTCACCCTACCGGAAGGCTGAGAATGTAGAAGCTCGACGCAAGCGGGTCCCTTCGCTCGGTTCAGGGCAAGCTTTTGCGCCTTGGCGTCTTTGCGTGAGACTATGATCTTCCCGCTTACTGTTTATTGTCTGCCTTCAGCCCTGCGCCTTGCGAGCGCATTTCCTCACCTTCAGTGTGCTCGACAAACAGCCGGGCGAATTCGGATCGGATGAACGGTTTGGCCGCCTCGCCGCCTTTTATGTTCACCCACAACGAGCCGTCCCTTTGGACGGCGATCTCATAATCCAGAAACGGGCAGCATCGGTGGAGGTAGCCTGTCCATTCCCCCAGCTCGCCCAGCGTTACTTGGTCGCTCCGGAAACGAAACGCGTAACCATCGGGCAGTTCCTTCGATTCGGTGCGCGCCCCGCCGAGCTTCGCCGCCAGGGCATGGAGCCGCGTCCATTCCGCCTTGTCTAGGGCTTTCACCCTGCAATAGTAGGGTGTGGCCTGGGTTTTCACCTGGTCTTCGCCCCCCGCCGTGCCTCCCGTTTGCGCCATGCCGGAGAGCACCCCCAAGGCGGCAACACCCAGAAGACCTGCAGAAACGCTCATTCGTACCGCTGAATTCAATTTCAAACGTGGACTCAACATCGATCATCTCCCCTTTCGCACTTGACTGCACCACCGGCCCAGCGTAAGAGTTAAAGTTGACTTCATGTCAAGACCTTTTTGTTGGGGGAGCTTCAATGACTATCGGCGAGGTCGGACGGCAAAGCGGGCTGGCCCCTTCCGCGATTCGATTCTACGAAAAAGCCGGATTGCTTCGAACCCCATTTCGCAAGAGCGGAAGGCGCGCGTATACGCCCGATGTCGTGCATCAACTGGCTTTGATTCGGTTCGCGAAGGATGTCGGCTTCACGTTGCCGCAGATCCGGCTGCTTCTTCACGGCTTCCCGCAAAACACTACTGCTTCCACGCGCTGGAGAACATTGGCCAGGGGAAAGATCAAGGAGTTGGACGAAGTGATTGGTAAAGCACAAGCCATGAAGACCCTGCTTGAATCGATGGCTATCAAGTGCCAATGCCGGACTGTGGAAGACTGCGCGAAGTGCCTGGCCACCTCCGGCAAAGCAAAACCTAGCCTAGCAGGCTGATGAAAAAGTGTCGGGGCGCTCACCCCTTTGGGGCTCGAGAGCGGCAAGGGCCCCGGCGTTCCGCAGAAAATGTGGAATAGGCTTGGTGCCGGGGAGAGGGCCGAGAATCAGAAAGCACCCCGGTGTTTCCCGGCCACTGCGTAGGGGTAGGGCTTGCCTTACCCTTTGGGGTACTGCACGGAATTGCTGAGGGTACGGCGAGCCGTACCTGTAGCGGCCAAGATCTAAGTCGAAGCAGCCAAAAACCAAGAGTTGGCGCGCACGGATGCCACCCCGCGCGCGCCATTGGCAGGTTCTCTGTCGTGCTGACCAGCAAACCCTTAGGCCCCAGCTCAAGCCGATTAAGTTTTCTTGCGCCGACGCAACTTGGCTCCCAAGCCGAGCAAACCCGTGCCCATGAGGAGCAGCGAGGCCGGCTCAGGAGTGCGAGTGCCACCGACGGTCAGGCTCTCACTGAGCGGAGTACGGTCAAGCACGATTCCGTCCGCGTTCTCCAACCAGGAAACGATCACGGTTCCGGGTGGAACAGGGCCGGCGGAAATGTCGCTGATCGAGCCACCTCCTTTCC
>DATJKY010000280.1:0-5424 GCA_035490955.1 Terriglobia bacterium
GACGACCAGCGCGATGCCAACTATGAGAAGCTCGTCGAGTACATGGAGCAACATCCCAACACCGTGCGCCCTTGCATGTCCCTCTTCGCTGTGGTCCGGGGCCTGGAGCGGATCGCTGACCACGCCACCAACATCGCCGAAGACGTCCTCTTTCTCGTCGAAGGCGTGGACGTGCGTCATCACGCCGAGGTTCGCAAGGAAGGGTGAGCACCGACTCTCGTAACTTCTTCGTCATACGGCCTGCTGCCTCCATTCTCTCTTCTGTAATTGGCGGGCTTGGTGGATGTGTGGGCGGCGTCTGTGCTGTCAACAACTTCACCTACGTTGTCATCACCTCCCGGCCCTACCTTGGACTCTCCGCCGCTCCGATGAACCGGACCAGCAGCGTAGCATTCGAGTTGCAGGATAGACGACGCAGTGTGCATGCCGCGAGATAAAAGCCGCGGCTCGTGGCTCCAAGACGGTTGCGCCGTTTAATGGTGAGGAAGTCTTCCCGCCGCTCCCCGTTTCGGGATTCAACGGCCGTCACGTCTGCTTGTGACCACGGCACGTTCCTGTCGCTCGCTGTGTTGTTGGCAAATGGGCGCTAGCCTTGCACCATAGCCCATTGAGGTCCGCCAATCTCTGCCAGCCCTAAGAACCGAATGTTGCTCGCGACCGGTCATAGAGGGTGGAGGGTAATTGAAGCCTTCTATGGGTCGATCGGGTAGATCGCGACTCTGGGTGCTTTTTCGAAGCGTACTCTGCGGCCCGCCAATGGGGAGGAGCTAGCTGCTAGTGGCTACTCTAGCCCTAGGCTAGCAGGCTGCTGAAAAAGAGTATCTGTCATGCTGAGCGCAGCGAAGCATCTGCTGTTCCTCATTGAAAACAAACAAAAAGCACATCCGTCGCTCCGCTCAGGATGACCATGCTCGGAGGTTTTTTCAGCAGCCTGCTAGAACGTGAATCGCAACGAGAACTGGAACACTCTGGGTAGGCCGTCGGGACTAATTTCCTGCAAGGTCCCAAAATTGCCCGGACCCGAATTGGGCACCATATAGCAGGTCTGGTTCAGGGTCATGCCGTCGCCGCAGTTCGAGCCGATGGGGTTGTATTGCAACTGGTTGATCCCGTTGCCGTTCTGCACGTAGAAGTTAGCGTGGTTGAACAGATTGAACACTTGCACTTGAAATTGCAGGCTCTTACCTTCCCTGATCGAAAAAGTACGCGACAATTGAAGGTCAATCCTCTCCAGCCACGGGCCGTAGAAAGAATTCAGGCCAATTCCCGGCGCGGGGCCACCGCCATTAATCCCCGCCGCGGTGTTCGCGGTGTCTTGGTTGAATGCGGTGTCATTCAGGTTTCCATTGGCGCCGTCACAATTGCTGAAGGAGAGGGTGGAACTCGTGCACGCGGGACTCAACAAACTCGCGTAGGGCCGGCCGGAAGAGAACTCCATGACGCTCGAGAGCGTCCAACCCGAAAGCAAGGCTCGTCCAGTAGGGGAACTGGCCAGTCTTTCCAGCCGCGGCTGGTAGACGCCGGCAAAAGTAATTCGGTTGCGCTGGTCAAGGAGCGAGGGAGCATGGGTATTGCTGAAGTCGAACTGATTGTTGAAGTCCATCCCGTGCAGCATGATGCTCTTGGCGAGCGTGTAGGAAAACAGCAAAGCAAGGCCTTGCGACATGCGACGCTGTAACTGGACGAAGAAAGAGTTGTAAACGTTTTGCGCGGGACTGATCAGTTCGTTGATCTGGCCCAGCTTCGGGTTGATGCGGCCCTCCGCGAGCAGTCCATTGTCCATGTTCGGTAGGGTGATCGTCGGCCCCTGACACGGCGCTGCGGTGGTGCTGGGAGGACACACGATGTAGGTCGTCGTGCCTTGCAACCGATTCAGGTTCAAGTCATAAGCGCTGCCCGAAAGGATATGCAAGCCGTGATTCCACATGGTGCCGATGGTCAGAGTGGTGTTTTCAGAAATCTCCCGCTGAATCTGCAAACTCGCCTGCAGAATGTAGGGCGCCCTGAACTGCGGTGAAACCAGGGAAATGTCGGGAGAAGCCTGGAATAGCGGGAAATTACCCGGAAGGACATGGGGAAACGTTGGCACCTGTTGGTCCGGCGGTCCCCCGGTGTAACTGGTGCTTACCGAAGACTGCTGCGACGCCAGTCCGTTCGAGACCACCGCGTTGCGGTAGTTAAGGCCGTTCATGTTCGTATAGAACTGACCGAATCCTCCCCGGACTACCGTCTTCGAGGTCGGCTGCCAGGCAAATCCGAAGCGTGGCGCCAAGCGCAGAAACTGGTTCGGGTACTGACCCGTGAGCGGGAAAGCCGGATTTTCCCGTGGCTGCGGGTAAACCTGGAAGTCCTCGCGCAGGCCCATTTCCAGCGTTAGTCGCGGCGTAGCCCGAAACGAATCCTGCGCGTAGAATCCGTAGTAGGGCACGGCAAAAGAAAAAGTCGGGTTTCCCGAAGCCTGACTGAAGAGGTTGTACTCCCCGAGGGCGAAATCTTCCAGATTCGAAAACTCATAACTGCCGAGGGGGGACCCGAAGGCGACAGCGGCATTCGGGTCCGCGCCTCCATCATTGGTGTCTGCATCCCGGGCGCGGCTCAAATCGAAGCCGAACTGCAACGTGTGCTTGCCAATTATGTAGTCGACGCGGTCGGCGAGAGAGTATTGTCTTTCAAAGACTCTTCCTATGGAAAACGGCGCGTTTCCCAGAGTGAAAGCCGCTGGGCTATCGAGGATGACCGTGGGGGTGTTCGGAGCCAAGCCGGTGGGCGTAGCGATTTGGTTATCTTGTGAGGTGCCGGCGTGTAATTCGTTCAGCAGGCTTGAGGAGAACGTGTGCGTCCATCCCAGGCTGGCCTGGAAGGTACGCACATAGGCGTTGGCCAGCGTTTGCACGCCATAATCGCCGACCGTAGGGTCAGTGATGACTCCTCCGGGCGAGTTGAACCGGTTTGCATTGAAGCTGAGGAACAGGCTGTCACGGGAGCTCGCCTGCCAGTCCAGGCGGGGCGTAATCACCAGGTCGTTGCCTTGCCTTGCTTTGGTGCCGAGATTGGAGTTCAGCGCGTTCACTGCGTTCGACACTTGCTGCAGGTAGACCGGATTGGTGGGATCCGGCGCGGTGTCGCTCCCTGGCACCGGCAAGGGCCCGTTCGGCGGAGGTAGAGTTGTTCCCGCAGGAATTCCAAAATTAGCACTCAAGAAGGCAGGTAAGTTCGCCGGCGTCGTCGCCAGCGCCGGGTTGATGACGGAAATCGGATTCTTCCGCAGTTGCTGCTCATAATCCACGAAGAACCACAAACGGCTTCGCACGATGGGCCCGCCCACCCCGGCGCCGAATTGCTGCAGAATATCAAGCGGCTTAGGGAAGCCGTTGCCCTTGTCGATGGCGTCGTTGGCTCCTGTGGCCGAGTTCCGGTTGTAATAGAACGCGCGGCCGTGGAATGCGTTGCTTCCCGACCGGGTCACAGCATTGACGAAGCCCGCTCCACCCCCATACACCGCCGAATACGGGCTCACCGAGACTTGAAACTCCTGGATCGCGTTCTCGCCATAGAGGTAGGGGATGCGGTAACGGCCTAGAACGTCGGCGAAGAAGTTGCTGGTAGCGTTGCTTCCGTCTACGGTGAAAGCATTGGAGCCATTTCCATTGGCGTAACCCGAGTCCTCGCCACCCTGTTGCCCGGCAAAGCTCACCAGGCCAGTGTCACCGTCGTAGCTGGTATTCGGAGTAAGCATCGTAAAGTTGGTGTAACGACGTCCGTTGAGCGGTAATTCCTCGAGAAGCGACCGATCGACCAGCGTGCTCGAAGAGGATTCCGTCGGCCGCAGCAGCGGCGTGATGCCGGTTGCCTGGACCGTGTATACGCTTGCTCCCACCTGCAGCTTGATGTCCTGTACCGTCGTGTTTCCTACCAGCACTTGCACCAGGGCGTGGACATCGCGAAACCCTTTGAGATTGACGGTAATGGAATAGGAGCCCGGCATGACAGCCGGAAACCGGTAGAGTCCCGCCTGGTTCGTCTCGGCCGAGAGTTTCACACCGGTCCCGAGGTTTTGCACAACCACCGAAGCCCCCGGCACCACCGCCCCGCTCTGGTCTGTGACCCGTCCGCTAAGCGAGCCCGTCAGTACCACATTCTGGGCTCGAAGCAATGGGCTGCTCGCTAACAGAATCAACAAGCTGCATACCGCCAGGCAACTAGCCGCGAGAAGCGTCATTCCGCTTGGAGTGACGCGTTCTTTTCTTATCATGGCTCCTGCTATTTTGAAAATAGGCGGTGCGGCACCCACACCCGTTCGTCAGCCGACGGACACCTTCAGTCGCCGTAGCGACCTGGGGCTGTGGTCTGGTCGTTTTGGCGGCGGGCAGCGATAGTTGTTCGTACTCCAGATTACGATAGTAGTATGGCACGCGGAATTCCTCAATGGTATCCGGTAGCGCCCTGTGCCACGTACAAGGTGGAGCTGTTTCCGAACGCCAAGCTGTAATAAAGACCGTTCGTTGAGGTGACGCTGATGGGTAGTCGATGTGCCCTAGCAGCATTCCCGTGTAAGCGTCAATCGACCAGAGGGTCTCGTTGAACCCTGAGTCGGTGGTGATGGCATATTTACCGTTTGGGGAGAGGATGATGTTGTCCACTAAGTTGCCCACGTTCTGCTGAATTCCCAACGGCGGCAAAATGATGCTCTTGCCGGTGATCAGTTGTGACTGCGCCATAGCAGTGATGGACACCAACATGGCCGGCAAAGCCTCCTACCCGTCCCTTTTGACATCGATCTGACGTTCGTCACGGCTCCTCCTTTTTTCGAAATGTGCCTGGGATTCGTTTCTTGAGGTCTTGCGACGCGCGGTCAGTCTGCAGGCCGACTGTTAGTCTGGGATTACATATGCATGACGGAATCATGAAATTCTGTTTGGGATGGACTTGAACAGCAGCGGCCGACTCGCACACAACACCGTCGGCTCGAGGTCGGTGGCCAGCCCCGACGCCTAAAAATGTCGTCCTATTCCGAGGCCAGGGTTTGCGGGCGTGTCTTCGGCCTCGGGCAGATTTTTATGGCAAAGATAGGTTTCCCGTCGATTAAACAGGAATTAAATAACGGTTAAGCTCGAAGGCCCGGGATGGAACAGGCAAGGGGTGCGTTTGAGGCGTGAACAAAAACCCTCTCCCCGGTCACCGGGGAGAGGGCCTTTTGCAGTTGGAACGTGTTTTAGTCGTCATCGTCAGCGATGAGCGGTGCCGGGTTGTTGAAGTCGCTCGCGGGGCGAACCTTGCTCTCGCCGGGATAGGGCCGCTCAAAGTTGGTGGCCTCGTACCAGTTCAGATGGTTGACGGTGTCCGGGTCTTCGGCGTCGGGCTTGGTCAGTTTGCCGGCGAAGATCTGCGCCTTCTTCTGGAGCCAAGCCGCCCTCAGGGCCTTGA
>DATJKY010000281.1:0-3830 GCA_035490955.1 Terriglobia bacterium
CCGGCTGTCGGCGAAGACCTTCAACTCCCGGTTCTCCCAGCCCAGATAACCGCCCCAGGTATAGTTATTCAGCACCGGACCAGCCGGGGGATGCGACTTGAGGTAAGGCAGAACGTCTGCCGGATACTCCCTAGCGATCGACTGATGGAGTTTTGCGGCGGAAGGAAATCCACCGATCATGAATGCCAGCACGCCGGCAATAATCAAAGCGTTGAGAGCAGGTTTGTCGATCTCGCGGCGGTAGGGCGGCACAAAATCAAGGAACTTCGCCAACAAGGGTGCGGTTAGTATCGCGGCCAGGAACAGGAAGCGGATATAGGTAAGACCGGTGTAGAGTCCGAAGAGGACCAGGCCCAGTTCGTGCAGCTTCCAGCGGTGCCCGCTCAGCAGGGCCCCCAACAACAGGGCCACGATGAGAAGCAGGGCGACCTTGCCGCGCGCATCATGAAAATCCACCGAAACCCACTCCGCCACGTGGGCAATGGCCAGCTTCTGCCGGAACGCCATATCCAAGGGGTACAAGACCAGGCGATACCCGTAGGGATTGATAAAGACAGCGGCGACAGACGCTCCCATCGTAAGGCACAGCTTGCGAAGCTGAGATGGCGACCAGGGAATGGCTTCGATCGAGCCCCACCGACCCGAGACCGTACCGGCGGCGATGCTGATGCCAAAAATGATGAGCCCCAAAGACCAGGACCCGTGAGTGTTGATCCACAGGCAGAACAGCGGCGGAAGAATCCACAGCGGAGCACGTCCGCTCGAGCGGAAGCGTTGCAGGACCACCAGGAGCACCAACAGGTAGTCATACCCGAAAAGCAGGGTTCGCGGCCCGAAGGAAACTGTCCCCAGAAGAACTGAGAAATAGCAGGCGACGGCCGCGGCCTTGATGTTGCCGCTCTCCCGCCAGCAGAAGTACAGCAGCCCGAGGAAAATTGACTCCAGGAGTACGAGCGTGAGTGCCTTGATCCCCACCAGGCCAAAGGCGCGCCAGGCCAGGTAGTAGGGGACTTCAGCCAGGTACTCATGGTTGACCCAAGGGTGGCCGATGACAGTGAAGGAGTACATGTCCACGCGAGGCACCCTAAAGTGGGCGAGTAAGTACTCGGCATTGCGAAGGTGCAACCAGATGTCCGGATCGGCGAGGCCATTCCGAGCCATGGCGAACACCGTTGAGGCCAGCAGCCCTGCCAGGACGGCGGGGAATGAAAAGATCCGGCCAATCCACAAGCCCCACCTACCCGTAAGAGGTGAGCCGGTGATAAGTGGTACCACGGCGAAAAGAGATTGTGGCGAGGGTGCGCCCTGCCTTTCGATCTGCGATACGTTGCTCATTCGGTTCAGACCACGCTCCGGCGCAGGTAAAGCAATCGCAATGCCAGGCTTCGCCGGGGAGGCGAGATGCTCGAAGAAGGCCCATGAACCGGACTGAGCTGCAATTTTCCGATGCAGTGGGTACCCCTGAGACGGCAATTGATCGGCGATGATTCATTCGGAAACAACTGAGAGGGTACGACCTGTTAGGCGGTTAACACCACTGGAATCGGAAGTGTATACATCTGTAGACAGAGCTGGCGTAGTGGCCGTTGATCGGCTGGACAATATCGCGCCGCCAGACCTGGCCGCATTTGTCGGCCCGGGTGGCGCATACATCGCGCATCTCGCGATGTCTGCGACCCTTAAGAACCGCACACCTGGCACGACGCATTGTGTACGCCACCCAGAACTGTTGTGTCCAGTAGGCTGATGAAAAAGGCCCCGACCATGTCATCTCGAGCGGAGCGAGGGATCTGCTTTTGTTTGTTTTTCAACAAGAAACAGCAGATGTTTCTCCCGCAGGCGGGATCAGCATGACAGCCGCCCTTATTCATCAGCTGCTAGGTACTTCGTGGATGCCACACTGGTTGGCCTTTTGGTGCATCCTGCTAGGACCGCTGCTCCGGTGTTGACAGGAAGGCAGCTTGGGGGAGGACAAGCTTGAGAGATTCTAACCAAGCAAAGAAGCGAGTTCTCCTCGTCGATTCCGACGAGGCTTTCGCGACTGTTTTGAGGCGCGTGCTGGGCGAGGGCTACGCCCTCTCGCAGGTGGCAGGCACCGAGGAGGCGACTTCGTTACTGGCTTCAGGCGAGCTAGATGTCGTCCTTCTTAAGTGGGACGACCGTGACTCTGGTGACCGACGAGACTTGCTCAAGCAAGCGCAAGAGCTTGAGCCAGCACCGCCTGTTATCGCGTTCAGCTGGGATACGCGTCGCGAGACTGCGATGGATGTTGCGCAAGCGGGGGCGTTGGACTTCTTCGTCCAACCGCTCGATGTTCACGCACTGAAATTCGCTTTGGACCGAGCTCACCGCCGCATCAGCTTGGCACGCGATCTGGCCGAAACGCGCAAATTGATTTCGGCGCAGATGATCGACGGACTGCTCGGCAACAGCAAGTCCATGGAATACGTCCGCGACGTGGTCCACAAGGTAGCCGGCGTTCTCACCACTGTCCTGATCACCGGCGAGAGCGGCACAGGCAAGGAGGTGGTGGCTCGGGCGATACACCGCTTAAGCGCAAGAGCACAGAAACCTTTTGTCGCCTTTTCCGCCTGCGCACTGCCTGAGAGTCTCATTGAAGACGAGCTGTTTGGCCACGAGAAAGGGGCTTTCACAGGGGCTGCTCAGAGCCGTCGTGGACGTTTCGAGGAAGCGAAGGGCGGGACAATCTTTCTCGACGAAATTGGCGATTTGGCACTGCCCTTGCAAGCAAAACTCCTGCGCGTCTTGCAAGAGCGCACTCTGGAGCGGTTGGGTTCGAACGCGCCTGTACCGGTTGATGTTCGCGTGATTTGCGCCACTAATCGAGATCTGGAGAAAATGGTGAAAGAAGGCACGTTCCGGCAGGATTTGTATTTCCGAGTCTCGGTTGTCAGGCTCCATATGCCTCCCCTCCGACAAAGAGCGGATGACATTCCGCTGCTGGCGGAGTACTTCCTGCGCACGTTAGCTAAAGCGCTTGACAAGGCGGCGCGGAGTCTAACTCCCGGGTTTCTTGGAGCGCTTGCCGGTCACAGTTGGCCGGGTAACGTACGCGAGTTACAGAACGTAATCGAGCGCAGCCTTGTGCTGGCCAACGGCAGCCAGCAGCTTGGCGTGAACGATCTACCACCGGAACTGAAAGGCCTGGCAGCCCAGGACGAGGTACCGCGGGGATCCTTTAACGAGGCGGTCCGGAGCTTCAAGCGTGAGATCATTCGTTCCTCCCTGAAACTCCACAACGGAAACAAGCTCAGAACGGCTCAGGAATTGCAGATCAGCCGGTGTTATCTGCACCGGCTGTTGAAGCAGTTGAACATCGAGGAGCAGGCTGACTTAAATCTAGTGGAGGACGTGGATCTTACGCAAGAACCGGTTCTGGGCGCCCGGCTCCAGTGACGTCAGTAAGGAATCGCATGGCGGGACTTGGCAGGTTTGCGCCCTGGCATCGTCTTCCGGGGCGGCTCTGGTGCAAACAAACGAACCATCGGCAAACCAGGGGAAGGCACGAAAATGACTTACTTGTTGCCAACACGAAGCGAGCAAAAGAAGGGCAAGCCTGGCTGGTCTTATTCGGCACTCCTAGCTCGTGACTCGTCACTCGTCACTGCTTCTTCCGGGCAGGCTCTTATCGAAACGGCGCTGATTGTGCCGTTTTTGCTGATGATCGGCTTCAATGTGGTCAACTTCGGGTATTTCTTCCTTATGGCCGTGAATCTGGCAGCGGCGCCGCGCAGCGGGGCGTTGTATTCCATCCTGGGAGGTTCTACGCCGGCCTCTACAGGGCTGCCGTCGGCTGGCCCCTCTTCCTC
>DATJKY010000282.1:0-7682 GCA_035490955.1 Terriglobia bacterium
CCGGATGGACTCGTACTCATGGTCTTCCATCCATGCCAGCAAGTAGGCTTGCACTTCCTTGAGACGACCGATGCCGTACTTCAGCAAGGCCGAAGTCATCATAGCCACCCGAGCGCCGGCCATCATCGCCTTAAGCACCTCCTGGCCCGTGTGGACGCCGCCCGTCACCGCCAGGTCCAGACGGACCTGCCCATAAAGGATAGCGACCCAGTGCAGTCGGAGCAAAAGTTCGTACGGCTTGCTGAGGACAAGATTGGGAATCACCTCCAGGTTTTCCAGGTCAAAGTCCGGCTGGTAGAATCGGTTGAACAGCACCAGGGCTGCGGCCCCCTCCCGCTCTAGCCGTCGAGCCATGTTGGGCAGGGAGCTGAAGTTGGGGCCCAACTTCACCGCTACTGGGATGCGGATGCTGGAGTGGATCCGGCTCACCAAGTCGCAGTAACCCTGCTCGATCTCGGACGCGGTCATGTTCGGATCGGTGGGGATCGAATAAATGTTCAGCTCAAGAGCGTCGGCGCCGGCTTCCTCCATCTTCTTCGCGTAAGAAATCCAGCCGCCGGTGGAGACACCATTGAGGCTGGCGATAATGGGGATCGCCACCGCCGCCTTGGCGCGACGGAGATGTTCGAGGTAACCTTCCGGGCCGAGGTTGTAGCTGTTCATATCCGGGAGGTAGCTGAGGGACTCCCCGAAGCTCTCGGTGCCATCAAAGAGCCGCTGGTCCAGTTCCTGACTTTCCAGGGTGATCTGCTCTTCGAAGAGCGAATGAAGCACGACGGCAGCAGCTCCCGCGTCCTCCATCTTGCGAATATTGCCGATGTCTTCGCACAGCGGGGACGCCGACACGACCAGCG
The DNA here is from genome assembly GCA_035490955.1 of Terriglobia bacterium. Taxonomy (GTDB): domain Bacteria; phylum Acidobacteriota; class Terriglobia; order UBA7540; family UBA7540; genus DATJKY01. The sequence goes on from DATJKY010000282.1 coordinate 855, forward strand.
GGTTTTTCAAGCGCATCCCAAGGTAGCTTGTGGTCAGGTCAATCATTTCATCACCTCCTCCTCGATACCGGCCATGGACATCCCAGCCCAGTTCTCATACAGCCGCCAGCGAATCTTGACGTCTTCCTGGGCCTCGTGCAGTAATCTCTTGGCTGCCTCCGGGTCGCTATGAGCGAGCATGGTGTAGCGGGTCTCGTTGTAGATGTATTTCTCAAGCGGCAGTGAGGGCGGCTTGGAATCCAATTGCAGCGGGTTCTTGCCCTCTGCAACCAGCGCTGGGTTGTAACGGAGCAGTGGCCAATAGCCGGATTGGACTGCAGCCTTCTGCTGATCGATGCCGAAGGCCATGTCATAGCCGTGAGCGATGCAGTGGCTATAAGCAATGATGAGGGAGGGCCCGTCGTAGGCCTCAGCTTCCAGGAATGCCTTGATGGTATGCTGGTCGCCGCCGCCCATCGCCACGCGCGCCACGTAGACGGTGCCATACGACATGGCCATCAAGGCCAGGTCTTTCTTCGGCGTCGACTTGCCGCCGGCGGCAAACTTGGCGACCGCGCCCCGCGGTGTGGCCTTCGACATTTGCCCGCCGGTGTTGGAGTAAACCTCGGTGTCGAGCACCAGGATGTTCACATTCTGCCCCGACGCGAAGACGTGATCCAGGCCGCCGTAACCGATGTCGTAGCCCCAGCCGTCACCGCCCACGATCCAAACGCTCTTCTTCACCAGGACGTCGGCCAGGTTCGCGAGGTCGCGCGCCTCACGGGAGTCCATGCCCTGCAGTCTTTCCTTGAGGGTTCTCACTCGCTCGCGCTGGGCGTGAATGCCGGCGTCGCCCGACTGATCGGCTGTTAGCAACCCCACCACCAACTCTTTACCGAGGACAGCAGTAAGCTGCTGCAGCAAGAGACATACGTAGTCGTACTGCTTGTCAAGGGCCAACCGCATGCCCAAACCGAACTCGGCGTTGTCTTCGAACAGAGAATTGGACCACACCGGTCCGCGCCCCTCGCCGTTGACAGTGTACGGCGTCGTGGGAAGGTTGCCCCCGTAAATCGACGAGCAGCCCGTGGCGTTGGCGATCAAGGTGCGGTCCCCGAAGAGTCTCGTCAAGAGTGAGATGTAAGGTGTCTCCCCGCAGCCGGCGCAGGCCCCGGAAAACTCGAACAGCGGCTGCAGCAACTGATTGTCCTTCACCAACCCCACGCTCAAGAGCTGTGGGTCGGTTTCCGGCAGGTGCAAGAAAAACTTCCAGTTCTCGGCCTCCTGTGCCCGCAGCGGAGGCTGGGATTCCATATTAATCGCCCGGTGTCGCACTTCGCTCTTGCTCTTGACCGGGCACACCTGTACGCAGAGAGTGCAGCCCGTGCAGTCCTCAGGAGCCACCTGCAGCGAGTAACGCAACTCCTTGAAATCCTTCCAGCGAGCTGGAACAGACTTGAAGGCAGGTGGGGCTCCGGCCAGTGCCGCGGGATCGTAGACCTTGGCGCGAATCACCGAATGCGGGCAGACGAGCACGCATTTGCCGCACTGGATGCACAGGCCTTCGTCCCATACCGGAATCTCCAGCGCGATATTGCGCTTCTCCCACTGCGCGGTGCCGCTGGGGAATGTGCCGTCAATAGGCATGGCGCTTACCGGGAGCGAGTCTCCCTCGCCGGCGATGATCCGGGCGCTGACTCTTTGGACAAATTCCGGCGCCTCGGCGGGTACGGCCGGACGGATGTCAAAGCTGCTGGTTACCTGGCCCGGCACCGTGACCTCATGCAAGTGGTCCAGGGCGGCATCCACGGCGGCGAAGTTCTTCTTCACGACCGCTTCGCCCCGCTTGCCATAGGTCTTTTCAATGGAGCGTTTGATGGCAGCAATGGCCTCGTCCCGCGGCAACACACCGCTGATGGCAAAGAAGCAGGTCTGCATGACGGTGTTGATGCGGCCGCCCATACCCGCGCCTTGGGCCACCTTGACGGCGTCAATCACGAAAAAGCGCAATTTCTTCTGAATAATGTGTTGCTGTGTAGTGCGGGGAATGTGGTCCCATACCTCTTCCGGCCCGTAAGGACAGTTGAGTAGGAAGGTAGCACCGGGCTCGGCGGCCTTGAGCACGTCAAAGCGCTCCAAGAATACGAACTGGTGACAGGCCACGAAGCTTGCCTTACTAATGAGATAGGTGGAATGAATAGGCTGGGGACCGAAGCGCAAGTGCGACACAGTAACCGCACCCGACTTCTTGGAGTCGTAAACAAAGTACCCCTGGGCGTAATGCGTCGTGTCCTCGCCGATGATCTTGACGGAGTTCTTGTTGGCGCCCACCGTGCCATCGGCTCCCAGTCCGTAGAAAATAGCGCGCACCATAGAGGGGCCTTCGGTGGAAAACGTGAGGTCGTAGGACAGACTGGTATGCGTTACGTCGTCGTGAATACCGACAGTGAAATGGTTCTTGGGGTTCGCCTTGGACATTTCATCGAACACGCTCTTGACCATGGCGGGAGTGAACTCTTTGGAGGAGAGGCCATAGCGCCCGCCGATGATCCGAGGTTCGGAATTAGGGGTTGGGGATTCGGATGTGCCGCGTGAAAAGGCAGTGGTTCCGGTGCCCCCTGAACCCCGAATCCCGAATTCCGATCCTCTGCCGGCCTCACTGAAGGCCGCGACTATGTCCATGTAGAGCGGTTCGCCGATGGCCCCCGGCTCTTTCGTTCGATCCAAGGCGGCAATGGTCTTGACCGTAGGCGGCAGGGCAGCGATGAAATGCTCTAATGAGAACGGCCGGTAAAGCCGGGCTTTCAACGCCCCCACCTTCTCACCTCGAGCCACCAGGTATTCTACGGTCTCCTGGGCGGTCTCGGCGCCCGAGCCCATCAAGACGATGACGCGCTCGGCATCGGGAGCGCCGACGTAGTCGAAAAGGTGATACTGCCGGCCGACCAGAGCGGCGAACTTGTCCATGACGTTCTGCACGACCGTCGGGCAAGCAAGGTAGTAAGGATTAATCGCCTCGCGCGCCTGGAAGAACACATCGGGGTTCTGAGCCGTGCCGCGAATCATCGGCCGGTCGGGGGAAAGGGCCCGCCCCCGATGCGCCCGCACGAGGTCGTCTGTGATCATGGCATGGATATCATCAGCGGTGAGTTGCTCCACCTTGTCCACCTCGTGCGAAGTTCGAAAGCCATCGAAGAAATGCAGGAAGGGGACGCGTGTTTCGAGTGAAGCGGCTTGGGCGATAAGGGCGAAATCCATGGCTTCCTGCACTGAATTGGAAGCCAGGAACGCAAAACCAGTGGAACGCGTGGACATCACGTCGCTATGGTCTCCGAAGATAGAAAGAGCGTGTGTGGCCAGAGTCCGGGCAGCAACGTGTATCACGGTCGCCGTCAGCTCTCCCGCGATCTTGTACATGTTGGGAATCATCAGCAGCAGGCCTTGCGAGGCGGTAAACGTGGTGCCCAGGGAACCGGCCTGGAGCGCGCCGTGCAGGGCGCCGGCGGCGCCACCCTCACTTTGCATCTCGATTACGCGGGGCACGTTGCCCCAGACGTTCGGCACCTTTTCGGCAGCCCACTGATCCGCCCATTCACCCATAGGCGAGGAGGGGGTGATCGGATAGATGGCGATGACTTCGCCCGCCTGATAGGCAACGTAAGCCGCTGCCTCGTTCCCGTCGATAGTGACGGTCGGTCTAGTAGTCATAGGACCTCTCCACTACGAAAGCGTTTGAATACCAAGCGAATCCGCAAGCCGTAAGCGTTAACCTTGAATTTTAAGGCGCTATTTTACCGCTGGCTGTGACGTGCGTCACAGCTGGCACATCGCACCAGGCACGGGGGGCCAGTTGAACCTCTTAGAACTGCCTTACAGAGACCACGTTATCGCCGTCGAAAGTGACGTAGAGAACGTGAGGGGGTAAGCCATAAATCCAGTCTTCTTGTTCGGTTCCTTCCCGTACCTCGCGCACTTTGCGGTCCGGAGGACCTTTGGCGGAGAGCACTGCGTCCCGGTCCATGCCGACGATGATTTCGTGCTTCTGAATAGCATCTTTAAACTTGGGCGGGATGGAAGGCGAGTAGAGCACGGTGGGTGAGTGGCGCTGGAAGTCCAGCACGCTCGAAAGCAACTGCTTCACCTGGACGGTGCTCAGGTTCTGCACTTTCCCCGCGACTTCAAGCGTGATGTACGAGCCGGTGGCAACCTGGGCGTTCTGCTGCTGGGGAGTAGCGATGGGCGTGGTCGAGGTTCCCATTCCCACTTCAATATGTTGATACCACTTCTTCCCTGTTTTGCCGCCGCCGTTAATCTCGAAAAGAATGCGGTCACCCTTGAACGTCATCCTGGTAATCTCGATGGGCATGCCAGGGCTAACGGCGGTGCCCTGGTTTCGCAACTCCTCCCTGGCCTTGACTTGATCGAGCTTGCCGCTAGAGTCGACGTATACGCCATGCTTGCCCTTGGGCAACGGTAGCTTGGTAACAGCGATTTCATGATCAAGTTCGCGAATCAGTACCAAGCGGTCGTCCCTCGGCAGATTCTCTTTGGCATGAGTCATGCCGAGGCCAACCGCGAGCAACATCGTAACACTCAGTCCGATGTTGGGCGGGCTAACCTTACCGGGCGCACGTTTCACTCGCATCGCGTCTTGCTCTCAGCCGTCGCTTGCTTACTCGCGGGAAACTTGCATCGTGTCGTCGATCGAAAGCGTCGGCCAGCCCTGTTTGGATGGGTCAACAGGCCTGGCCGTCACCTTGAAGTGCTGGCCATCGTCGAAGTGGGCCACGTAGTTATAACCCCGTCGATTGCCTGGGGAGAAGGTGATAGACCCATCCTGCTGAAGTTGGTCCACCGTCGCATAGTCCCCATGACTTGCGAGATACATCCTTTCGGCCTGGGCGATGGTCTGCAGGTCAGCCGTGACGCCTACCACGTCAATCTGCTCCATGGGCGGGGTGCTCTGCTGCGGTCCCCTGGCGAACTGTGCTTTGAAAATAAAGTATCCGATAGCAAGAACAATCAGCAACGCTAGAAGCGAACCCACAACTCTCATACTGCCCTCCGTGGGGCATGGCAGCCTTGCGCTGCCACCTTCTATTGTCGCCGCTAGGAAGTCCTGATGCAATATGGCAGGAAGCAAAGACCCGACCGTCGGCGATGGGTGGCGCGGCTTTGCCGCCTGCTCTCCAGAAAGTTCACGCAAGTTGTTGATTCTTCGTGAGGCCACGTGAAACTTTCTGGTCACAACTGGATCGGCCCACAGGCCGACAGGGACTGTGCGGAAAGCCTCTGGCTTTCCGGGAAGCAGCCGAACCTCTAAAAGACTTTATCGTTTTTCTCTTTTTGGCCGCTGGGCCGGAAAGGCTGAGCCTTTCCGCAAAGCAGGCGGCGAAGCCGCGATTTCTTGCCTTCGCTACTTACTGGTTGCGGGTTTGTACCCGGACTTCGCGCCCCGCTTTAAGGCTTCGATTCCGTCGTCAATACTCATCAGCGGGGTCGTCTTGTAGGACTTCACTGCGCCGCCACCCGCGACGGCGATAGCGAAGCTTGCCGCGCTGATGTTGTCGGGCATGTCCAGGACCAGGATAAGGTCCGACTCGCCAAACGCAAACCACGCACCTTCGACTTTTCCTCCCAGTTTTTCAATCGCTGGGCGCACGGCCTCGATGCGGTTCGCTGGCTTTCTGAGCAGAGCCGCCCAGCCTTCCGCGGTGTAGGAAATTTGGCACAAATAGTGGGGCATCGCGTGTTTCCTCCTTCTTGGGCTTACGGTGTGTCGGCGATCCTCCCGAACGCACCCAAATCACAGGATCGCTCCAGGTCGCTTGGTGAAGCCGATGCATTAGGAAACCGTCGGTGCGTCCGCGATGCAAACGACTGCGAGCATCTTTGCAGCTTGCAGGGCGAAAGTCAACAGCTTGTCCGCCGTGTCCGCCCTGTGGGCCCCGCGAGTTTGAAAGCATAAAAAATCCGGCCCCACTGGGCTGTCGCGCACCATCCCGCCGCGGGCCGGTGCGTTTTCAGGAGTTATTGCGCGCTTCGCAGATTTAAAGGTCTGCGCCTCGAGTTTCTACATTTCCTGTCGTTGGGCTGGCGCACACCTTTAAGGTGTGCGTTTTCGGCCGCCCAGGGACCCTCGCAGGGTCGAAAATGCTAGGTAAAAATTTCGCTGTACCGAAAATAAAGGACTTAGCATTTTCATGACGTTTCGCGGGCCGCAGACCCTAAGTGACAGACCTGAAGGTCTGCGCCAGCCTAAATTCTCACACGTTATTTCGCCTTGGCGTGAGGCTGGCACCTCCGCAGCCGCCGATAGAACTCAAGCTCGTGGCGGCCAGGGCCGATATCCATTTCAGAGTAGGTGCAGCGTCGTGAAGCAGGAAGGAGACGGTATGCTTAATGCCATTCAGAATGAGGCGGCGAATCCAGACACGATCGAGTCCAATGTTGCAGATGGTGTTTACCTTGACGACCTGGCGGAGGGCGTCGTTCTAGAAGTCGAAACAAGCGGTCATCGCTACACGATTGTCAATCGCACCCACGGTGAGGCACTCATCTCGGGCCACCCGAGGTTCTGCCCTCAGCCCACTCTGGTCGTAATCGGGGGCTCCGGGCTGGGTGGGTGCTTGCTGAAGGCCGGGTACATTGGACTCGGAATGCGCCTGACCTTTCAACTCCCAACACATCGCACTATCACAACTTCGCCCATCATGCAGATCCGAACCAGCGCGCCTCTCCCGCGCCCATAATGACTTTGCCGCGCCTCTGGCGGGCTACCAACTGACACCCCTAAAGGGCGGCGATGATCCGACGCTCGATTTTTCCGGTAGAATAAATGGATGTGGC
>DATJKY010000283.1:0-4825 GCA_035490955.1 Terriglobia bacterium
GGTGAAACGTCTTCAGCCGGAGTTATACCAGGCGGTGCGCAACCTGGCGGAGGCGACGTGGGCGCGCTTGCAGGTGTTCGCCCGGCAGGCGGAGAAGGAAGCCAAGGACCTGCGGCGGAAGTTGGAACGGGCGGCGCGGGGATTCGCGAGCAAGCATCCATCGGCAATCAGCAATCGACAATCCGCGAGACCCGAAACCCGAAGCCCGAGCCCCAAGTCCCGGACCCCGGCCCTGGGCAATCGTCAATCGGCAATCGGCAATCGGCAATCCTGGACATGCAGTGGAAGGTGGAGCGTTTGATTGGAGTGTTTCTCTGCAGCTGGACCTACCCCGCCTTCCAAGCGGCTAAGGAATGCAATCGCCGGGTAGAGGAGGCCTTCCGCGGCTTGGAGGACGCGGTGGAAGCAGCCATGGCACGGAGGGGCAGGATAAAAAGGGGAAAGGGAAAAAGGGGAAACGGGGAAAGGGGAAAAAGGGCAAAGGGAGAACAGGAGAATCGGACCATCGGGCGATTGGATCATTGAGTCATTGAGTGATCGGGTGAATGAGGCGGGGAAATGGGCAAGAGGGAAAAATGGTTTCCGACCTCGAATTTCGATTTCAATTTCGATTTTCGAATTTCCAGTTTCGAAATCGCATCCTTGATGGATTGCAAGACCATTTCCCCCTTTCCCCATTTACCCAACCTGGCTCAAGCCAATCCTTAATGGAGTGCAAGAGAGGGAAAAAAGAGGAGAAAGGGGGGAATCGGGACATGGAGTCATCGAATGACGGGGTGTAGACTGGAGAACGGAAACTGGAAATTGGAAACTGGAAAATCGAAACTCGAAGCTGGAAACCATTTTCCTTTTTCCCCATTTTCCCTCTTGCCCATTTCTGCGTTTCCCCTTTTGCCCAACCTTGGCGGCGGCGGCGGAAGAGGAGGGCAAGGGGGAGAGGAGCAGTAGACATGGATAAAAGTGAACAGACTGGCACTCTTCCAAGGCATACGGCCTTTTAATCGCGCCGGCGCAATTCGCGACGCTCTGGCCGGATTTGAGCTGGCGGCCATGAACATCCCACAGGCGCTGGGCTACACCAAGATTGCCGGCACACCCGTGGTCACCGGGTTTTACACGCTGTTGCTGCCGCTCGTGGCCTTCGCGATTTTCGGCTCTTCGCGATACTTGGTGGTGGCGGCCGACTCTGCTACCGCCGCCATTCTCGCGGGCGGGATCTCCGGCATGGCGCCGCTCGCGAGCGCGAGATACGTGGCGCTGGCGGGGCTGGTAGCCCTGCTTACCTCGGGGTTGCTGCTGCTTGCGCGGGTACTCAGGCTGGGCTTCCTGGCTGACTTCCTCTCACGGACGGTGCTGGTAGGCTTTCTCACGGGTGTAGGATTCCAGGTCGGCATTGCGGTGCTGGGGGAAATGCTCGGCCTGGAGGTCCATTCCCGCAGGACTGTCGGGCAGCTTGTTCAGGTGCTCCGCAGCCTGCCACAGGTGCACGTGCCGACGCTGGGCCTGTCTGCCGCGGTGGTAACGGGCGTCCTCGCTCTTCACCGGTTTACGCCCAAGGTACCCGGACCCTTGGTCGCGGTGGCAGGGGCGGTGGCGGCGAGCGCAACCTGGGATTTTGCGCGTCACGGCATCGAAATCATCGGGCCGGTAGCCGGGGGCCTGCCGCACTTAAGCTTGCCCGATGTGGGCTGGAAGGACGTCGAGCTGCTGCTTCCTGTGGCATTGTCATGCTTTGTGATGATCGTTGCGCAGAGCGCGGCAACCGCCCGCGTCTACGCGGTGCGTCACCATCAGCCTTTGGACGAAAATAGCGACCTCGTCGGTCTCTCCGCAGCGAATGCCGCAGCAGCGTTGAGCGGGACGTTCGTGGTCAACGGAAGTCCGACGCAAACGGCAATGGTCGAGAGCTCCGGGGGGCAGAGCCAGATCGCGCAGCTTGCTACAGCGGCGGTGGTTGCGCTTGTACTCCTTTTTCTGGCCGGGCCACTGCAATACCTCCCTCGCTGCGTACTGGGTGCGATTGTGTTCGTCATTGCTATCCGGCTTGTTGATCTTGGCAGGTTGCGGCACATTCGCCGGGAGAGTCCCGGTGAATATGCTCTGGCCCTGATGACCGCGGTGGTGGTGGTGATCGTCGGCGTCGAGCAGGGTATCGTGCTGGCCATGGTGGTGTCGCTGCTCCGCATTGTGCGCCATAGCTACCATCCCTATACGGCGGTGTTGGTTGAAGACAAAAAAGGGATATGGCGTATGATCCCTGCCGTTCCGGGCGCGGTAACCGAGCCGGGATTAGTGGTCTACCAATTTGGGTCGGCACTTTTTTACGCCAACGCCGGCCGGTTTGCCGACGAGATCCGTAGCCTTGTGGGGCGAGCGCCTTCGCAGGTGCGCTGGCTCGTTGTGCACGCCGGGGCGATCACCAATGTGGACTACACCGCGGCGCGAGTGGTGCGGGAGCTCCACGCAGACCTGACCCGGTGCGGTGTAGGACTGGTCTTCGCGCACGTTCAGTCGAACCTGAAGCCTGACCTGGACCGGCACGGCCTGACCGCCCTCATCGGCCCGACGTGCATTTTCGATAGCTTGCACGAGGCCCTTGCGGCGCTGCACGGCAAAGGACCGTAAGGGGGAGAACCAGCATCTAAACGTGGCGACCTAAATAATTGTGCCCTGGTGGTCGTCGCCAGGAATTTAAGACGCTCCGTATAGACGAGAGATGCCACACTTTGCCCAGCATGACAACCATGTGAGCGCGGTCAGCGACCGCGGTGCGCGCCCACAGCCTTCCTCGCCAGCTCAACAGGACGCGAGCGTCGAGCGAGACGATGGGGCACGGCGCGGGCTACCAACGATCCTGTTGATTGGGTTTGGTGGGCTGCTGGGGATGATGTTAATCGCAGGCGTTGCCGCCCTCCGTACCCTCAGGGAACTGCATAGCGCCGAGGAAAGCGCGCGTCATGAATACGTCGCCCGTAGTCAAGTTCTGACCCGGGTTACGTTTTTGGTTGGTGCGTACGATGGTCAGGTTGAGCGTTACCTCCTGAGTGCCGCTTCGGTGTATGGCGCAGCGGCCCCGGGTGAGATTATCCGACGGGCCGCAGAGGCCCACGCCGCTTTGCGGAGCTACCCTGGTAACCGCGACGCTGGAGAGCAGTTGCTACTGGAGGACATGGAACGCCAACTGGCGGAAGAGGAAAGGGCGGTCCAACGGATTCTCTCCTTTAACGCGGAAGAGCGCCGGCGCCGCGGGCCTGAAGTGGTGAACCGCGAGTTGATGCCACGGCGTCTCCAGATCTTGGAAACATCGCAACAGATTGCGTTTACAAACCGCCAGCGGCTGAGTGATGGGCCGCTCTTGGCGGAGTTTGGCGTCTTGCGGAGAAGACTCACCGGGATGGTCTTTCTGGCCTTGATGGCAGGAGTTCTGCTATCGCTGATGAGCGCATTATACATCCTGCGACTGGAGGGCCAGGCCCAAGGGCGGTACGAAGAGCTGGCCCGCAGCCGCCGTGAACTCGAAGAGCTGTCCGCTCGCCTAGTCGATGCCCAGGAGACTGAGCGCAGGTCGCTCTCTCGCGAATTGCACGACGAGGTAGGACAGTCCCTGGGGGCATTGCTCGTCGACGTAGGCCGGCTCTCCAATCTCATACCTCCGGACTCGACCCAGGTCCAGGAACAGCTCGGCCGGATCAAGACCGTTGCCGAGAACGCAGTCAACTCCGTGCGGAACATGGCGCTGCTGTTGCGCCCTTCGATGCTGGACGACTTGGGCCTGCTTCCGGCATTGGAATGGCAAGCGCGGGAAGTTTCCCGTCGCACAGAAATGGAGGTAGAGGTTCACGCCCTGAACGTTTCGGAGAGGCTGCGGGATGACTATAAGATCTGCATTTACAGGATCGTTCAAGAGGCCTTGAACAACGCCGCGCGTCATGCTTCGTCCCGAACGGCAAGCGTCACGGTGGCTCAGGATTCGCAGAAGATTCAAGTGAGCATTGTGGACCAAGGCCGCGGCTTCGATACGCGTCACGTGCGAGGGTTGGGGCTTGTGGGTATGGACGAACGCGTGAAACGTCTGGGCGGCAGCCTTACCGTGGAGTCAATTCCGGGGCAAGGCACAGCGGTGAAGGCGGAGTTGCCCCTGCCTCCAACAACTCCGTCCGAAGATGATGAAGCAAATTCGCGTACTGCTGGCCGATGATCATAAATTGATACGCAGCGGTCTGAGGCTGGTAATCGAACAGCAATCCGACCTTATAGTTGTCGGCGAGGCTGACGATGGTCGGCAGGCAGTGGACCTGGTCCGTTCCTTGAAGCCCGACGCTGTGGTGATGGACATCGGCATGCCCAACCTCAACGGAATTGAGGCCTGCTACCAGATCATCCAGAGCAACCCCAGCGTCGCGGTCGTCATGCTCAGCATGCACACTGACGAGAGTTACGTACTTCGTGCCCTGAAGGCTGGAGCCCGCGCGTACTTGCTGAAGGACTCCGCCCAAGCAGATCTAGTCCGTGCCATCCGCTCTGCCGCTGAAGGCAAGTCCTTTTTCAGCCCGGCGGTAGGCAAAGTCCTTCTGGAAGATTATGTGCGGAAGTTGCGGCGCACCGGCGCGGAAGACTCCTACGACCTTCTGACGCCGCGCGAGCGTGAGATTCTCCAGTTGGTTGCCGAGGGCAAGTCCAACAAAGACGTCGCCAACCTGCTGAACCTTAGCGTATACACAGTGGAGACTCATAGGTCCAACATTATGGGCAAGTTAAACCTGCGAAGTGTGCCGGAACTCATTCTATACGCCGTCCGCAAGGGGATCATCTCCTAACCCGGCAT
>DATJKY010000284.1:0-6940 GCA_035490955.1 Terriglobia bacterium
CTTCGCTACGCTCCGTCTAACATCACGGGCAAAGTCCTTTAGAATCAATGAAGCGCTCCGCCGTGATGTTCAGTGCTATTGGTGGGCCGAAGGCCCATGTGACACTCAGCATGACAGATACCCTTTTTCAGCAGCCTGCTAGACTAGAACGTCGGGATCGATCTCGGCGCCCGCCAAGAAGGTCAGGAGCACGCTACCGACGCTCGCCAGGAAATTAACCCATTCATTGGGTTTAAGGTGCAAGAAGTTGCCCGCTGCTACGCCAACGCCGATTTCGACCAGGGCCACCGCGATGCCCACCCGAATCGAGAGCATCGCCGCGAACAGAGCCAAGCCCACCCACAAAGCAGCAATCAGCCACGGATTCATTCAAACCTCGTAATTCACGGGTGGGCAGCTCCAAAACAAAAAAACTCCTGCCGGACCCGAAGTCCTTGCAGGAGTCATCACCCCGCGTCTCGCGGGTGGTTCATTAGGCGAACTCCATCGCCTTCAGTGTTATTATACCACGTCGACAAGTAGCAAAAATTCGCCTCAGACCGGCGGTGGCGATTTCAGATTCCGAATGGCTTGCCATGTTTGCTGAAACTCGTCGCAAAAAGTCAAGTTCCAAACCTCAAAACCTTTTAAGGGCTGGGCTGTCGCGATTGTACAATCCTAACGGGAGGACTAACCGTTGGCCACACCGAGCGCCATTCAACCCATTAAGATCGCCGTGAATGCGACGCCGCTGGAAGAGCTCTGCATTAATACTATCCGCTTTCTCTCCGTCGACGCCGTTCAGAAGGCGAACTCGGGCCATCCGGGCCTGCCGATGGGAGCCGCGGCCATGGCTTACGTGCTCTGGACGCGCTTCCTCCGGTACAACCCGCGGGACCCTGACTGGCCCAATCGCGACCGCTTCATTCTCTCTGCCGGTCACGGCTCTATGCTGCTGTACAGCCTTCTGCACCTCACGGGCTATGACCTGCCTTTGGACGAAATCAAACAGTTCCGGCAGTTTGGGAGCAAGACCCCGGGCCATCCGGAGTACGGCCTCACCAAGGGGGTGGAGACCACGACCGGCCCGCTTGGCCAAGGCTTTGGCAACGGTGTCGGCATGGGCATCGCCCAGAAGTACCTCGCCGCCTACTTCAACCGGCCGGGGCATGAGATCCTCGATTACACAATTTACGCCATTGTGAGCGATGGTGACTTGATGGAAGGAGTCGCTTCGGAGGCGGCGTCACTCGCGGGCTTCCTGGGCTTGGACAACCTGATCTATCTCTATGACGATAATCATGTCTCGCTCGACGGTCCAACCTCGCTGACGTTCGGCGAGGACGTCGGCAAGCGCTTCGAAGCCTACGGATGGTTTGTGCAGCGTGTTCACGACGGAAACGACCTCAAAGCCGTGGACGCTGCGCTACGCGCGGCCCGAACTCAGAAAGGTAAGCCATCGCTCATTTCGTGCCGCACCGTGATTGGATACGGCAGCCCGCACAAAGCGGGAACTTCGGCGGCGCACGGCTCCCCGCTGGGTGAAGAGGAAGTGAAGCTGACTAAGCAGAACCTGGGCTGGCCACTGGAGCCTACGTTCTACATTCCGGAGGAAGCGCTGCAACACTTTCGTGAAGCCCTTCCCAAAGGAGAGAAAGTGCAGGAGGACTGGCGAAAGAGGCTCGACGCTTACCGCCAAGCCCATCCGGATCTCGCTCGCGAGTGGGACCGATACGTGCGGCGCGAACTGCCGGAAGGCTGGGAGGCCAAACTGCCGGTCTTCAGCGCCCAAGACAACCCGATGGCCACACGCCAGGCTTCAGGCAAAGTCTTGAATGCCATCGGACCCAGCCTGCCGCTGCTCGGGGGCGGATCGGCAGACCTTTCCACCTCTACTGACACCACCATCAAAGGACTGGGCACTTTTAGTCGTGATAATTACGGTGCCCGGAACATCTATTTTGGTGTACGCGAGCACGCTATGGGTGCAGCCATTAACGGCATGACGTTGAGTGGCCTTATCGGCTACGGGGGAACTTTCCTCACTTTTTCCGACTACGCGCGACCCGCGTTGCGCCTGGCGTCCTTGATGGAGATCCGCCCCATCTGGGTTTTCACCCATGACAGTATCTTTATGGGCGAAGACGGCCCCACCCATCAGCCCATCGAGCATCTGCTGGCGCTCCGAGCCATTCCCCATCTCTGCCTGATCCGGCCCGCGGACGCGAACGAAACCGTTATTGCCTGGCGGACGGCCATTGAGCACCACGGCGGTCCCGTTCTGCTGGTACTCACCCGGCAAGTGCTGCCGATTTTGGATCGAACTGTATACGGCTCGGCCGAAGGGCTGGCGAAGGGTGCCTACATCCTGGCGCGGGAGAAGAAGGGCCCCCCACAAGGGATCTTGATCGCATCGGGCTCGGAGGTCTCACTGGCAGTCGAGGCACACCAGAAGCTGGCGAAAGAAGGTATTGATGCCCGCGTCGTAAGCATGCCGTCGTGGTTTCTCTTTGACCGGCAACCACAGTCCTACCGGGACGAGGTTCTGCCTCCGGATGTTACAGCACGCCTTGCCATCGAGGCCGCCTTGCCGTTAGGCTGGGAAAGGTACGTGGGGACGAAAGGGGCCGTCATCGGCATGAATCGTTTCGGGGCATCGGCTCCGTACAAGGTGCTGGCGGAGCAGTTCGGATTCACGGCCGCCCGTGTGGCGGAGCACGTTCGTAGACTTTTGAGCTTGTAACGACAATAACGTTCGTATTCTGATCCCGGATTCATAATTCCGGATTCCGAATTGACTCGCGGTCTGGAGTCGGGATCGGGCGGACGGGGATGAACGGGAACAACCTACGATGAAGTACAAACAGTTCGAGGATCTTCCGGTTTGGCAAGCGGCCATCGAGCCGGGGCGGGAGGTCTACACGCTCACCGACGACCCTGCCTTCAAGAGCCGGCACAGCCTACGCGACCAGATCGAAGGCGCAGCCGTCACCGTTTCTAACAACATTGCAGAAGGCTTCGAAAGAGGCACCAACCAGGAGTTGCTGACGTTTCTCTACATTGCCCGAGGGTCGGTGGGAGAAGTGCGATCTATGCTTTGCCTGCTCGAAGGGATGCCCTCGTTCCGGAATCTCGAATCCGCAATCCGGAATCTGCGGGCGAAGACCGCAGAGCGTTTCCAGACAACTCGGCGCGTGGGTGCGGTCGCTGCAGGATTCAGACTCAAAAGGCCGGCGTTACATGAACGAAAGGGTGCGCAGGCAGGAGCAGAACAAACAGGGAGCGGGAAGAACTTCTCAAGGAGCTCGAGAACATTCGCTCCGGGCGTAAAGCCCTGTCCTCCCAAAGCGCCTCACAGAACTAAACGCTGACCTGTGTCACCTGGCGGCTGAAAGGCTCATGGTTATGACTGAAACAGCGACACTTTCCAATCCCTTGCGAGAAGGCTTGCGCATACGGCGTACTCCCCAGCCTTGCGCGATGGTCATTTTCGGCGCCTCCGGCGACCTTACCGAAAGGAAGTTGGTACCCGCTCTTTATTACTTAACGCGCGAGCGCCTGCTTCCCCCGGGGTTCTCGGTGATTGGTGCCGCCAAGACTCCCTACAGTGATGACCAGTTTCGCGACAAGATGCGGGCGGCAATCCAGAAGTTCCTTAAGCTGCCCGAGGGCAACGATCCCTTCCTGGACAGCTTCTGCAAGGGGATTTTCTACGTCCCAGGCAACTTTGGGGAGGCCGACGCCTATTCCGGGCTCGCCACTCTGCTCGAAAGGCTCGACCGTGAACGCGGCACTTCCGGCAACAGGTTGTTTTATCTCTCCACCCCGCCCAGTTTCTTTCCCGTCGCCATCCGGCACCTGGGGACTGCGGGACTGGCCAAGCCGAAAGATCCGCAGGCAGGGTGGGCGCGACTGGTTATCGAGAAGCCGTTCGGGCGGGATCTCGAGAGCGCGCGCGAACTGAACCGGACGGTCAAGAGCGTTTTCGAGGAGGACCAGATCTACCGCATCGATCACTACCTGGGCAAGGAGACGGTGCAGAACCTCATCGTGTTTCGATTTGCCAACCGCATCTACGAACCTCTCTGGAATAACCGTTATATTGACCACGTGCAGATGACGGTGGCGGAAGACCTGGGTGTTGAAAACCGCGGCTCCTATTATGAGGAGGCCGGACTAACGCGGGACATGATCCAGAACCATGTCCTGCAATTGCTGGCCCTGGTGGCCATGGAACCCCCGGCCCGGTTTGACGCCACGGAAGTGCGCGATGAGAAAGCCAAGGTGATGCGGTCGATTCGGCCGATTCCGCTCGACCGCATCCAAGAATTTGCCGTTCGTGGGCAGTACTCTGAGGGCTCAGTGGGAGGACACAAAGTTCCGGGCTATCGCGCAGAACCTAAGGTGTCCCCTAATTCCGCAACCGAGACTTACGCAGCGCTCAAGCTCCTTATCGACAACTGGCGGTGGGCCGACGTTCCCTTCTACGTGCGTTCGGGAAAGCGCTTGGCCAAACGAATTTCGGAGATATCTGTGCAGTTCCGGCGGGTGCCTCACATGCTCTTCCAGGACGGGATGGATGTCATCGAACCTAATCTGCTCTCGGTGCACATACAGCCTAACGAGGGTATCTCGTCGCGGTTTTGCGCCAAGCTGCCGGGCACCACAATGCAGATCCGTCCGGTGATGATGGATTTCCGCTACGGAGAGTCCTTTGGGGCTCCTCCTCCCACGGCCTATGAAACGCTGCTGCTCGATTGCATGCTCGGCGACGGCACGCTCTTCACCCGGGATGACACCGTGGAACTGGCGTGGAGCCTGATCGATCCCATTCTCGAGCGCTGGCACGAGGAGAAAGATAAAGGGCTGACATTTTACCCGGCCGGCAGTTGGGGTCCGGCGGAAGCGGACGCTTTTCTGGAGCGAGATGGCCGGCGGTGGCAGAGGCTCTGAGAAGGCAGAAGTCAGAAGGCAGAATTTCGAAGTCGAAGGCCGGAACAAATGCAATGATGATACCGGGATCGGAGAGCCACGGCGGGGCGAACGGTGGAATGTAGGGCGGGGGCTTTTCCCAGCCTGAGGCCGACCTAGCGGCAGGCCTCAAGAAGCGCGACTGGGAGAGAAAATTATGAGCTTGGAAGAGTTGCTGGAGCAGAATCAGAAGACGATCACCGAGACCACCGGCCTGCTGAAACGCTACCATGAGCTTTCCGTCTCGATTGACGAGAAGCTGCAGAGCCAACTAGATGCGCTCGTTCGGTGGCAGACGGCGACGGAGCGACAACTCGATGCGATGGTTGGGTGGCAAGCCGCGACGGAGCGGACACTGCAACTCTGGGAGCGGCACGCCACCGAAGCTGAGGCCCGCACGGTTGCTTGGCAAGCGACGACGGAGCGACAGCTGGATGCGATGGTTGGCTGGCAAGCCGCGATGGAGCGGACCTTGCAACGCCTGGCCGAGTCCCAAGTGCAGCTTGCCGAGTCCCAGGCCGCTAGCGACCGGCGCTTGCAAGCCTTGGCGGAATTGCTGGAAAAATTCTTGCGCGGCTCACACGGGGACGGGCACACGACGCCCTAAGATGTAGGCGAAAACCAAAGCAACAAGAACAGCACAACGCAACGAGTGATGATGGAGATGATAGGACTGAAACGTGACTGAAACATTGCAACTCCTGACTTTTGGTGAGCCTCGCCCGGCCAACGTGGAGGACCTCGAGGCGGAACTCTCGGCACTGTGGCGGTCGGTCGCCGAAGGTCCGCAGCCCGCCACGGGGGATCACGCCGTGATCCGGGCTTGCGCGCTGAACCTCCTCGTGTATGTCGAAAGCGAAGAGGAGGGGCGCGAGGTCAGCAACGTGGTCAGCCAAGTGACTCTGCAGAATCCGTGCCGGGCCATGGTGATGATCACCCAGCCCACCTCGCGCCAGACGGCTTTGACTGCGTGGATTTCCGCCCACTGCCACCTGCCCGTGGCCGGCGAAAAGCAGGTGTGCTCGGAAGAAATCTCCATTGCCGCCAGCGGCGAGGCAGTAGCGGACCTGGCGAGCGTCGTTGTCCCCCTCACCGTGTCCGGCCTGCCTGTGTACCTCTGGTGGCGGGCTGGTCGCTACCAACCGCCTTCACACTTCAAGCAGATCCTGCATATCTCGGACCACGTCTTCGTGGACTCGGCTCGATTCCCCGATTCAGCGGCGGACCTTTCGAGCTTTTCGGCTCAGGTCGAGAAGTCGTCCGAAGACATCGCCTTCAGCGACTTGAACTGGACGCGCCTCACCCCCTGGCGTGAATTGGTGGCGCAGTTTTTCGATTCGACTGAGACACATTCTTGCCTGGAGCAACTTGCCGAGGTTCGCGTCGAATATGAGCGAGGAAAGAATGGAGGAGCCGGTGGTCTCGGCCGCGCGCTGCTGATCATCGGCTGGTTGGCGAGTGTCCTGGATTGGGCACCCCG
The DNA here is from genome assembly GCA_035490955.1 of Terriglobia bacterium. Taxonomy (GTDB): domain Bacteria; phylum Acidobacteriota; class Terriglobia; order UBA7540; family UBA7540; genus DATJKY01. Next base: position 6,431 of record DATJKY010000284.1, read on the forward strand.
TGGGCACTCCTTGAACTCAGGAGATGGAAGCCGGTTATTGATTTTCAAGTCGGGTTCCATTCTCGTGCGCGTCAACGCCGTGCCGGTCGAAGTCGCAGGACCGTGCCCCGGCGGTCTGGTTTCCCTGACTTTGAAAACAGAGGGCAGCCCTGCCGCAAGTTTCGCTCTTGTTTCCCAGCCGGAGTGCAGCGGTGTTCTGACGCGAACTGAAGTGGCGGGACGCCCTCCCCTCGAACACACCGTGCGCCTGGAGATTGCTGGCGAGGTGGAGTTGCTGAACGACGAGTTGAAGTTTGCCAGCCGCGACAGAATCTACGAACGAGCGTTGAGCATGGTAGCTCGGATGACCTCGGCTTAGTCAGCATATGGGAGCCGCGGACCTTCTATAACGGCGTCGGCTTTGTCAAGGCTTTTTTAGCCACACTTCCGCCGCCGCGTGCCGGGCGCGGGGTCAAGGGCGATCCGGCGCTTTGTGCCGGATCGTTCATCGAAGACCCTTGACGCCGCGAA
>DATJKY010000285.1:0-19478 GCA_035490955.1 Terriglobia bacterium
GGACTCCCGAGAATGCTAGGGGACCTCAGCTTTCATCAGCATCAGAAAATCGATGCGAATGTGGCGGAGCGCTGGAAGGAGAATGGCTCAGAGCGCATGCTCGGCGACATCACCTGGCGAGTGGCGGGATCGTTGGGCTACGAACGTCCCGCGAAATCGGGCGGAGAAGCTGCCGGCGGGGAACTCATCGAGGCAAGATCGTCAGCACCTCGGGTTATGGAAATCCAGCCAGGCGGTTCCAAACCGCCTTTCTTCTGTGTCCATCAGAGCACGGGCTATCGGGCTTTGGCATCAGAGCTCGGGCCGGATCAGCCGGTTTACGTGCTGCCCTACGGATACCTGTTTGAAAAACAGACGGAGAGACCTCTCAGGGACCTGGCGGCCGAGCTCGTCCGCGAGATCCGTACTATCCAACCGGAAGGTCCATATTTCTTGGGAGGCATGTGTCTGGCTGGGCACGTCGCTTTGGCGATAGCCCAGGAAGTGCACGCACAGCGCGAGGAGGTAGGATTACTGGCTCTCTTTGATTGCCGCGCGCCGGACTATATTGGCTTCCAGTCGGGGGTGGGACGGGTGCGGTATGTCAGAGAGCGTGTCAACCTGCATCTCCGAAATCTTCTGCGACGGGGAAGGAAAGGCACGCTACCCTATGTCCGCAACAGGTTAAGGAACCTTAGATGGCTCGCCGGCGCTTGGCTTTGGACCGCTTACTACAAATTCTGGCAGCGGGTGGGACGCCCCTTGCCCAACAACCTGCGAGACTCCTTCCGGCTCATGCGCCGAGCTGTCCTGAGCAGCCAGCCGACGCCAGTCTACCCCGGCCGTGTGGCGCTCTTCATGTCCGCCACCCACCGGGCGAAGGAGTTGAACCTTGACGGTGGCTTCGGTTGGAGTCGGATAGCTGGCGGGAGCTTAGAGGTTTACGAAGAGCCCGGCAGTCATCGGGACTTGCTTCTTCCACCCAATGTCGCGATTCTAGCTCGACAACTACAGACTTGCCTTCGCAAAGCGCAGGCCATGGAGTCCTCGCTTTACAAGGTGGTCGTGAACCTGGAAGAGCAGTACTCGATCTGGCTGGCCGACCAGCCCAACCCGGCCGGGTGGCGCGACGCCGGGAAGAGCGGCTCCGAGGCTGAGTGCCTGGCCTACGTCAAGACGTTTGCCAAGCCTAGCCGATTCCTCCCCAGTAAAGCTGCTCACCGGCGGTAAGTCCCCGCAGTGCTTCTTCCTCGGAACAGTGAAATTGCGCCGCAACCTCGTTGGGTTGGGGAGTGGATGAGGTCTCGCCTCGCAATTCAGCCTCGTGGAGAGACTGACGCCACCAGCTCGCGATGGCGGCGACGATTTCCGGCCTGATCGGCGTTGCAGCTCGATCCATACGCGCAGAGGAAAAGTTGTGGCTCTGCAACCTGCTGTGCGGAAGGGCTCAGCCCTTCCGCACGTCAGAACACTAAATTCGCTTCTCGGAAAGCCGCAGGCTTTCCCTTAAGGTTTCTACATTTTGCTCCCTAGGCCTTTTGGGAGATAGAAGGGCGGGGCTTCAGCCCCGCCCTTCCTCGATTTTCTTACACCTTCCCACTCGCGACGTTCACCCGCACGCCGTTTGCAGCCGGTGATCTTCAGCAACCTGGTTGATGATGGCATCGGTGGGACACTGTATTACGCAGGCCCCGCAGCCCACGCAGATGTCCGGGTTCACAAAGAGCATCTTCCGATTCTCTCCCGCCGCAAAACACTCCACCGGGCACACCAGATCGCAGATCTTGCAGCCAATGCATTGCTCTTCAACAATCGCTAGCTTTAGATCTGAGGCGCCGTAGAAAAGCTTCGAGTAGCCGCAGGCCCAAAGCGGCGAGTAGCTGGGAAAAGCGGTACCAGCTAGAAAAGCTGCCAGTCCCACGAGCACGGTCCACTTGACGATGAGGAACGGCGACGCCTGCCCCAGAAAAGCAAGGCTGCCGACCAGTCCGAGGATGACGGGAAGGGCGGCAAAACCAGCCTTCTGCACAAAGGTCTTACCCGGGAGCACAAAGCACCCCAGGCTGACCCCCAGGCAAATCAGCGCCAGAAGAAGTGCGAACCACGGAGCAACTCGCCAGCCGAAAGCGAGACACGGAAACAATGTATACCTCAAGGTCAAGCTTCCCCACATCGCGATCGCCATCTCCGAGCGCTCGCGGATGGCAAAGGGCACGCGCATCATAGCCTCAGGCTTGCGCCGGGTGCGGAGGTATTCGGGAATGTCTTCAGCCTGAACCGGACCAAACACTCCTGCCCAGCCGGTGCGCCGCCTCAGTTCAAACAGGTTGATGCCGGTCGCGCAGAGCTGCGGCAAGATCAGCCGGCGATGGTCCACTAGCTCGCCGATGCGGGTAGTTTTCAGAATCGAGATGACAGTCGCAATGGTGAGGCGCCCACCGCTCGCCGCGCACCAGACGTCCACGCCGCCCGCCGGCGCCACCAGAAGCCAGCAATCCACACCGTCGAGCGCGCGGCGCACACGACGAACGGTGAGATCGTAATTGGTAGTCACCAGCACCGGAGAACGTCGCCCGGGATTGCCGATGCGAATCAGGCGGGGCCGAGTTGGGTAGGGCACAACGCGAAAGACAACTTGAAACAGCCTCTTAGGCAGTTCCCGGAAAAAGGTCCAAGCTTTGAGCTCCCGACCCTCGCGCGGGATGGCGGCATCGAACGTTTCTAAATTGTTTTGCCCTCTCCCTCGGGGAGAGGGTGGCGAGTGTAGCGAGCCGGGTGAGGGGTCTTGGGTTGATGGTCTGGGGCGAAGCCTCCCTAGTGTTTTTTCAAAGCCCCTCATGCCGCCCTTTCAGCCTGAAGTAACTTCAAAGTTCCTGCGAGAGACACCTTCGAGCTGGTTGGCCGAATGCCTGCCCGCCGGAGTCTCTCTTCGAGGTCAGACAGGGGATGGCTGGCCGGGGGCACAACCAGGAACGTCAGGAGCATGAGAGGAAACTCGATGACGTAGTAAAGCACCTTCTTGAAGACATTGCTCGTCTTCAAATCCTTTGCCTGCAGGAGGAGAAAAGTGACCAGGCGCACGGGATATCGCAACACCCGGAAAAACCAGCGCTGCACTGCCTGCGTGGGCTCCACCTCGTCCACCACGATGAGCCGTCCATGCGGCTTCAGCACCCGGCGGCACTGGTCTAAAACGCAGTCGATTTCGTCATCCGTTAGCTCGCTGAGCACCAGGACGGCGATGACGTAATCAAAAGTTGCTTCCCCAAAGGCGTCTTCGATCTCCAGGGCGGAAAGCTTCCTGAACTCGGCTCGCGTGGCGTGCCCATCCCCGCTCAGCTTTTCCCGCGCCACTTCCAGCATCTCCACTGACGAGTCAATGCCCACCACTTGGGCGCCTTGCGCGCAGAGTAGCGCGGCCAGCGTCCCAGGCCCGCAGCCGATCTCGAGAACGCGCCCTCCCGCGTGCACGCACGAGCGCGCGATCTCCTCGCGTATCCTTTGCAGCCGACCCAGGGTGAGAAACTGCATCCAGGCATCGAACTTGCGCGGCGCCTCTTCGAAGACTTTCATCAACACATAGGGCATGGTTCACTCTCTAGTGGGCAGCGTATTTTGCTTTGGTCGCGTGGTAATACTCACCCATCGTCTGGTTGGCCGCGGCGACGGATTCAAGCGCCCGGGAAAGCTCCTCGATCTTGCTCCCTGGCAAGACAGCCAGAAGCTGGTCATGGCTGACGTCGGTGAAAATGCGCATACCCAGGCATCCCAAGGAGAGCGTGGACTGCGACTTCGCCAGAGCTGCCGGCAAGGCGGCGCACGAAGGCCGGCCAAAGGCGGGCATAGGCATCGCTGCCGTCCAGCGGCAGGTTCCCGCCGCCTCGCTGTAGATCATCGCCTGCCCAGGCGTCAACCACATGAGGACCAGGTCCGGGTCCGTGGTGAACGCCCGCAAGGGTCCGTACACAATGCCGCTCTTCTTTTTCTTGACGCTCGGAATCCGCGCGGCTTCTTCCGGCGAAATGTAACCTGCGGCGCACATCATCTCCACCGCGCCCATAAGGTTCTGCCGCACTTCTTTCGGCAGGTCGAAGCCCATGGTCATAGCGCCGATGGGACAGTTGAAATGCTTTTCCGCGGGCGCGTAAAACAGTTCCGTCTCGGCCTTGCGCCAGAACGTGCACGCGGAGGGAACTTCCTGGTCGAAGACGGCCATCCCGGTCGGGGCAGCCTCCACAAAGGACATGGCCACCGGAGGGCTTGCCAGTTGCAACCGGGAGGAGATCCCAGTTGCGATGTTATCGTAGTTCATGCAGGTCTCCCTTTCTGGTAAATTGCGCACTGCATTGTGTCGACCGTGGGCTACTGGTTAGTTGCATGAATTGGCGTAAGACAGCCTTTTGTAACCATAGCGCTAACTTAAGCCGTCCTGTGATGTGGGCCCGGCAGGGCCAAGCGTGAGTAGCCGTAGGTGCAACCTACGGATGACGCCCGTGCCCAACCGTCCCAACCCCGTGAGGGGTTGACCGTGGGCGTCGCCGCGGCGACTCCGGCCCCGCCAGGGCCGCGACTATGGTGGGGGCTCTCTTTCCGTAGGTTTCACCTACGGCTACTCACGGAGTTGCCCTTCGGGCAATCATCAGACCAGGCTGGGAGCAACCTGCTCCTCAAGGGGCTCCGCTCAACAGAACCATGGTTCGCTCAGATACGGTATGGTAGCTCTTGCAGGAATGTCCTGGAGGCGCAGGGCCTCGAAACGTTTTGAGATGCCGGCCGCGCAAGCTTGGGCGGCGAGCGTCCAGACCGCTGCGAAGACTTCTCAGCGGCTTTTTTTCTCCCGGCCGGCCGCTTTCACCGCCGCCATCACGTCTTCGTAAAGCCGATCAACAAGCGGATCGGCATGTGACCACGTGTAACAGAGCCCCGCCTCATCAAACCGCCCGACGAGGTGCCGGACGTCTGCCAACTCGAGCAGCTTCGAGCCCTCCGGTATCAGCAGCCGAATCGCGTACTGGATGGGGGCTACGTTCTCAACCAGGTCGAGATCACGAATCGCCGCCAAAAAGTGCTGATATCCTTCAAGCGACGTCCACGGTGTGAAAGAGACGAAAGTGGGATTCAGCGCGAGGCCCGTCTGGCGGAAAAGCTCGATGACGCGCTCAAAGTCCTCCCGCGTGTGGCCTTTGTCGAAAATCTCCAAAACAGCATCGTCAAACGATTCCACCGCGCTTGTCACAAACAGGCAACCGGTCTCGCGCAGAACCGGCAGCAATTCGGCGCGCTTCAACAGATGCGCGATCTTGATGGTGACGTCATAGCTGAGCTCCGGAAACTCCCGATGCAGTTCGCGGATGATGGCCACGGCGTGCCTGGGTCCGTTAAAAAAGTCCGGGTCGCCAAACGTGATGTGACGCGCACCGGATGCCACCTGCTGCCGGATGTCTTCCAAAACCACTTCCTGCTGGACAACGCGAAACCTGCCCTCGTACACCGGCACGATCGGGCAATGACGGCACAGGTGCTTGCATCCGCGACTGGCCTCGGTGTACCCCACCGTGCGGCGTTCGCCGTCGCCAAGGTTCAAGTAGGCATACTTGGAGAGTTCGGGAAGACCGCTGCGGTCCGGCAGTAGGAAGTTCTGGCGTCCGAGCGAAATGACCGGTTCTTTCTGAGAACCGTCTCCGCGCCGCACGCCATCCGCGGCGAGCCTCTTCACCAGGGCGACCAGCCCCTCCTCGAACTCCCCGCCCAAAATCGTCCGCACCCCTAACTTACGGAGATAGCCCTCGTTGACCGGCGCATACAAGCCGTAGCAACACAGGTGCGCCCTGGCATTGATCTCTTTCACTCGCTGGAGGGCACGGATGGCGAGGCGGGTGGCGGTGTGCATGGGGACGTAGAACGCCACCAAATCTGCAGCCGCAATGGAAGGCTCGGGGAGCTTCTGAAGTGCGAGGTCCACGCACGTTATAGACGCGCCTGCTTGCTTCAGCCACGCGGACGGCGAAGCCAGGCCGAAGGGTTGATGTCCCAGCTCGTAGGTTGAAACGAGCACCACATTCACGGCGGCCTCTGTTGTTATCAAGAGATCTTTCGCCGTCATCCTGGGATGACTCTCTGGGTGGCGCACACATGGCCGCCTTTAGCCATGTTTGCGATTTTCCGCGGCCGCATACATCGCAAAATGCGCGATGTATGCGCCACCCATCGAGCGGTCACAGCTTTTTGGGCACCGTCTATGCTGGCAGGCGGATGGGTGGTTGTCAACGCGTTTTGTGGTTGAAGACCGGATTAGTTAACCTCTATCCGTGCGTTCCGATTGGTTCCGCCAGTACATCGTCCCGTCCGTGCTAGCTTAACTAGCCCGCGCTAGCGGGCTACGTCGTTTAGCCCACGGCGGAGCCGTGGGAAGGAGGTCGCATCTACAGATTTACAAAACGAGCCCCGTCAGGGGCGACATCTGGCTCCCGGCGATAGGAGAACCCAAATCCCCCCTCACCCGCTCAGAGCGTCCCACCTGATTGGCACAGCACCATCGGATACAGCGCTTCGGCGAAGCGGGTATTGGAGAGCGCAATCAAATTGCTTGAAGAAGCCGTACGCGGTGTGCACAATGAAAGTTAGCGGACGCGAACGGACGCGACTTGGGGGTCGAAGCCCCGCTGGCCGCGTTAACTAATTGATTCTAAAGATCGCGCCTGTAGCTCAGTTGGATAGAGCGGCAGACTTCGAATCTGTAGGTCGGGAGTTCGAGTCTCCCCAGGCGCGCCATATTCTAAGTGGGCTTCCAAAGCCACCCCAGGAGGCCGTACAGCGTCTTTTTTCAAACTGACGTACTGGGAGAGTGGCAAACTACGGCAGGCTGGACCCGGGGGAGCCGGCAAGACCATTTCTGAGGTCAGGGAGCGCGGCGCGAGGCGATGAACACCGCCTGGCGAACATAGTTGTTCCCTTTCAGTTCATCGCCGATAAAGGCGGCGACGTCAGCGCGCGTCGTCATAAACGCTCTCCGCTGTAGTTCCAGCGAGGCCTCGTATCCCCGCGCCGGGTGATTCGTAAGTGCCGAGGGCCGCACAATGGTCCAAGCCAGTGCACTAGCCTTCACGATTTCTTCGACACGGCGATGCTCAGCCAGGATGTGGCGGAAAATGAGCGGGCGCAACACGTATCTGAACAGCAGCCAGTCCAGCGCCACCATTCCGGCTGACATGGCGAAATAGCGTTGCACTCGAGCGTCCTGGGCTGCGGCCACTGCTGCAGCCGACGTCGTAGAGGCAACATCATTGCGGCGTAACGTGCCACCCCCGATAACGTTGACCACCGCATCGAATCCACTCATCGCCCGGCGGATCTCGCTCCTCGACCGTGCATCTGCTATCCGGATCTCCACGGAACCGGGAAGCGGGGGATCAGGCGGCCGCCGCACCGCTGCGCAGATTGTGTTCCCGCGCGCCACGAGGGCGCGCACAACCTCGCGGCCCAGTTGACCAGCAGCACCCAGGACGACTACTCGCATCCTTTTCACCTCGCACTCATTCAACTCCCGGCCACAATGGCGCAGGCGAACGCACCTATAGCCACCGTCATTCGGAGAAAATGCCCAACGTTCCAGCGACGGACATGCTCTTGCCAATCATGAGGCAACGCGCCTGGAGACCAGGTCGCAAAGCGTCGGTTGAGCGGCGCGTTGACCGCCACCGTGATCGCAATAGTGAGCAGGGAAAGCGTGCAACCTAGCGCGTCGAGCGGCGGCGATACCAATGTCCGACGAAGCGCCAGTGCGCAGAGTGAACTCGGTACGGGCAAGAACATGAAGAGCGGCAGGAACCGAGAGAGCCGGTGGATCAGCTCCTGACGAAGAAGGACGTGCGGCGCTGGGTCGAGCCTGGCGGCCGCAGGATGAACCGCGAAGGCGCCCATGACGAATGCGCCGGCGACGAGGCCGGTCCCAAAGATGTCTGCAGCTTGCGCTATACACACCATGGGAGCGTCCATCATATGTACGTACAGAACGTGGCTGAGCATTATTTCTTTGGCTCTGATGCTGGTCCAAATGGACCGCGACAACTCTGCAACCCTTGCCGAAACTTCTCGCGTTCCTCCGGTGTCATCTGGTCCCAGCGCTCCATGATGCGTCGCCGCCGGTGCCAGGGAGGGCCGGGCCGACTTCGGAAGCCGCCGAAGAGGATCTTGCTGAGGACCAAAATGCCCATCGCTTGCCAGTAGCTGATCAGCCGCCAGCCGAAAAGGGCCGGCATCAGCCAGTTCCACAAGCTCATGACTATGAAGCTGAAGACGCCAACAAAAAGCACAGCAAATAACACGAACTTGAGCACTCGGGAAACCCAATGTCGTTTCATCGTTTAAGTCCTCATCTCTTCTTGAACTCGTCGTAGATGGCCTGGAGTCGCTGGCGTAAGTGCAGGACTGCATAGTGCTTGCGCGAGAGCAGCGTATTCACACTGACGCCCGTTTGCGCGGCAAGCTCTTTGAAGCTGTAACCCACGAGCTCGTGGGCGATGAATACCTCACGCTGCTCCTCCGGCAACTCGTCAAGGGCCTCCTCAAGTTCCTCAAGCAACACGCTTCGAGCGTAGGCCGCCTCGGGTCCAGCATTGGGTGAAGGAAGCATGTCGCCCAACAAGAGCGCCTCGCGGCCCTCTCTCACCGTTGCCGGTCCGGTTCGCTGTGCCTCTCGATTCTCTCTACGGAAGAGGTCGGTGATCCGGTTGCGCGCCACCCGGAACAGCCACGCTGTGACCTGCTCGACGGGCTTCATCATGCGGTACGCCTCGACGAGCTCGAAGAAGACATCCTGCAGAATGTCCTCCGCATCGCCGGGGTCTCGGACGCGCCGGCGGATGAAATCGCGCAGCCGGGCGTGCTCTCGGTTAATCACTTCCGAGATCCGCTGGTCTTGTTGTGCCATCAGCCAATGTTTTCTCAGCGCCTCGTCCATCTAGAGATGTAGACGAATCAGCGATAGATATATTTTATAAGTGTGATGTTGTCCTGCGAATTCCCACTTTGGGTCTGTGACACAACCACTGCACCTCTGTGCCCTCTGTGGCCCGGGGCGCCTCAACACAGCGCGGCCTAAGCCCGCAGCAAAAGCAGATTCCTCGCTTCGCTCGGAATGACAGGACTCCCAAGATGTCATCCCGAGCGCAGCGAGGGATCTGCTTTTCTTCGCTGGGCACGGAGAAGTTGGCGGCTAGCAGGCCGCGTTGTGTTATGCTGATGTCCGTCGGGGAGGAGAGCTATGCTACACGTGAGCAAAGATCTTGAGTGAATTGCAGAGCGCCTACAACGTTGCGGTTGAGGAATGGATCGCCGCGATTCGAGAAGAGGAAGCTCTGGCTTCGGTCAATCATTCGGTGGCGCAAATCGATCAGTGGGAGCAAGCTCACTTCCATGAGGAAGAACTCCGTAACAAGGCAAAGGCAGCCAAGAAAAAATACGAGGCCGCGCTGCGTTTCGAGTTCTTTGGTATTCCGGATTGACGAAACGCCGGACCCTCTTGGCATCAGCGGGCGGTCTGGTTGGGGCCACGGGTCGTGTTCGTACGGTTCATGGTCCCGACCTGATGAAATCTTGAATCGCCACTCAACTATTGACAATCCCTGATTGCGGGGAGAAGGCAGACCGGACTAGGACGAGGAGGAGTAGGTTCGAAGGCAAGAATCGCGGGTGCAAGAGCCCCTGCTCCCCCGACCGCTCCTGCTTTTAACCCGATGCTGCCTGCTGCCGCGTTGTAGCTTCGGCCCGCTGGCAAAGCTCGCGCTGCCTCTGGCGCGACAGTGATCGTCTTTCCTTTGGCTACTTCCAGCGTCTGCTTGCCGTCGTCCACCCGCAACCCTCCGTCTCTGACCCTCACTGCCTACCTCCCCGTCCATTATCGCTACCTCGCCTAGTGTCTTCGATCCCGGCGCGGCCTCCACCATCACGCTCCCCGCTTGCACCCGCAATCCGACCTGGTCACTCGCGTGGTACACTGACACGCTTCCCGCGCTCAATACCACCGTGACGGAGCGCGCGTCCCGCTGGAACGCAGCTGTCGTGTCCCGCCCAAGCGCTATGCGGCTACCATCGCTGACAGCCACAACCGCTACTCCATCCTTAACCTGCAGGCGGTCGTCGGCAAAAATCACCATGTGGGGTAATACCGCCTGACCGTCGATACTAGCGCTCTCACTGCCAGCCACCAAACCTACCACCACCGAACCGGCCAACGCTGGAACGGAAGCTGACGTGGCGGCGAGGAACAGCAGTGAGGAGACTTTCAGTCTATTCCACATACGTCACCTCCTTCTTGCGGCTAAGCCAGAAGCGTACACCTTCAGGGCTGCGCGTGCAGTACCTCTGCCGCTACCTGACGCTTAGCGATGGCGAGTAGCGAGTGGCGAATCGCCTCAATGCGACCGAGCTGAGATGAGCGCGGAAACTCACGCAAAGGGCGCACGGAACGCAGAGAAAAATCGCTTTAATGCGGTCGGGCTCGGATGAGCTGCCTCGGCACCCCTGCGGTCGGATTCGGTAGCCACGGTCAGCGTTCTTCTGACCGGGTTCTTGCAACCGGAAAAGCCCACGGTTGGGAAGGCACCAACGACCCATTTCCAAAGCTTTTTCAACACGTTAGCGTCAGAGTTCTGCGCCACCGCCGCCGTCAAAGTTTGCTGGGGGCGATGCAGGAAGAGGACTGCAAGCGGAGAGAGGACCCGCAGTGGCGGGAGATCGTTCAGCAAGCGGCGGCGACCCGACAGATCCAGGCGCGGACCAGGATGCCGAACTGGCCAAAAAGGTGGAGGAAGTCAACCTGGCGGAAGCGAACCGGTCGACCGAAGGGCCCGAGTAGCCCTGAAAAGGCGGCATGAAGGCGCGGTAATCGGGCACAAAGAAGTCCGAAGGGGGAGGTGTGCCCGCGGATTCCGGATTGGAGATTCAGATTCAGGATAAGGAAGTTTCAAATGGCAAAGAGCAGATGTCCGCACCGCTCTTCCATCTCGCGCTGGCGGCTCCGCACAACCTGCGCGGGTTTCAATATTTTCGCAGATCGAAGGGATCCAGCCCGAATGCCAACTCTCGCGCTTGCGCCCAGAGCTTGGACTGAGCACGGATCAGATCAGCAGCGGAATGGGTGAATAACCTTACCAGGCAGCCACTCGCGGCAAGCAAGCTGACGGCACCGAGGATTTGCGGCATGCTCTTCAGTTGCGTTTCGATTGAAGCGACCAGTTCTTCCCATGCCCTGAATGCGTCCGCCATTATCATTAGGCTAGCCGCGTAACTGAACCCCTCCATCAGTCCGAGCCGGTCCGGGCTCTGGACCAAGGGGTCGATCCTCGTCCGGTTGATGAAGAGCGGACGGCCGCAAAGCAGAATCTCCGTGCGAGATTCCAGGGCGCGGAAGTCCCAGCGTTCGCCGCGTGCCAGACGGCCGGCAGCCAAGGCGTCCCAGATGATAGCCCGGCTTTCGCGAGCCATCTCCACCCGCAACGACTGGCGTAATTCTGAACCCGCGTGGGGGATGATGTGGTCAGGAAGGTACTCGAGCGACGCTCCTTCGCCGACTTGAATCAAGGTCTCGTGAATGGCAGGATGGGAGGCGGTGCGATAAACGCGAGTCGCCGAAGGAGTGGTAACGCACACCCCCGTGCCGCTACCCTGAACAATTCGGGTGAGCAGACGGTCGCCCCCTACCAATCCTCCTGTCGGATTCAGGAGCATCAGGTAGAGGGTACCGTCGTCGAGAACTGCGGGAGCGAGCACCTGCAGTGGCAATTTGAATCGAGATTGGGTGAGGACGGTGCGGTTATCGCGGCGCTCAAACCGCAAAGCCAGGAGTCCGTCCCGCCCCACTCGCTCACAAGGTGTGAAAGATGAATCCACAGATTCCACAGATTTCACAAAAGCCTTCAGCCCTCAGCGTTCATTAATCAGCGAGAGCACTGAAAGTCCCCAGTCTCTCAGTCTTTCTGTGTGTAAGCAACTGAAGGACTGAAATACCGAAAGACCTCCAGGGTCGTAGCTGAAGACTGACGGCTGAGAGCTGATAGCTTTCTGTGAAATCTGGGTAATCTGTGGATTTTCTCAGGGCTCGAAGAGCAAATCGTGGCGGATCCACCCGACGACGGTATCGACACCTGTTCCGTCCTTAAGATTGGTGAAAACGTAGGGTCTCCCCCCTCGCACGCGCTTCGCATCGCGTTCCATCACCTCGAGGCTGGCGCCCACGTAAGGCGCGAGGTCGATCTTGTTGATGACCAAAAGGCCCGAGTTGGTGATTCCCGGTCCCCCTTTGCGGGGGATTTTATCGCCCTCCGCCACATCGATGACGTAGATGGTGGCGTCCACCAGTTCGGGGCTAAAGGTGGCGGCCAGGTTGTCTCCCCCGCTCTCAATGAAGAGGATGGCGAGGTCCGGGAAACGGCGAAGCAGGTCGGCGGCCGCTTCCAGATTCACGGAGGCATCCTCGCGGATCGCGGTGTGCGGACATCCGCCCGTCTCGACGCCGAGAATGCGGTCCGCTGGCAGCGCGCCTCGCCGGGTGAGGAACTCGGCATCCTCGCGTGTGTAGATGTCATTGGTGATGACGGCAAGGCTGTAGCCCGAACGGAGCCGCGTGCAGAGCGCCTCGACCAAGGCTGTCTTGCCCGATCCTACCGGACCGCCAATGCCGATCTTGAGAGGCCAGGGGATCACGATCGGAACAACCTCGCGTCCAGCGTGGCGTGACGCATGGCGGCGATTTCGAGGCCTAGCGAGAAGCTCCAGATATCCTCAAGCCCCTTATCCTCGGCCTCCTCTGCCAGCTTGCCGATCGAGGGTTGCATGCTCCACAGGATATGTTGGCCGGCAGACTGGCCTAGGGGTAAAAGCCTGAGGGCCGCAGCCACCACTGCCGCCGAGGTGGAATAGAGATAAGCGGCGGCCGTTTCCTCGCTCCGCCAGCCCAGGACGCTTCCCACCGCCCCAAAAGCCACAGGATGATGGCCTGGACTCGTGCCCCGCTCCACCTCCCGAAGGAAGTCCGCCAGCAGAGGATGGTTGGCCTCGCGGGAGGCAACGCGCAGCACCTGCCTGCCCATTTGGCGGCTGGCGCTGCGCAGTTCGGCGGCGGGTTTCATGGCGTCGAAGGTCCGGTCGATCTGAAGGCACCTCTCGAGCTCGGCGGACCGGGCCGCGCGCCAGGCGCACAATGCCACAACGGCATCCGTCGGCCCGGATGAGCTTTCCAGCAAAGCGCGCAGAAAGGCTTCGACTCCCGTCGCATCCTGGATCGCACCGGACTGCACATAAGACTCCAGCCCGAAAGAATGTGCATAGACGCCGGCGGGGAAGAGCCCGTCGGTAAACTGCAGCAGGCTGAGAAAGGCTTCAGTGCTCATGCCCACTCGATTTTGGGACCGGGTTGAAGGCTGCGAGCCGCCTTCCCCAGGGGACGCCCGTCCGGTCCAGCATCCGGACCATGGCGGCATCATCGGGCACCATCAAGATGTCCGCTTCGAGCTCGAGCGGCAAATGTCGGTTGCCGATTTCGAACGCCATCCTGATCGCTTCTTCCCGATTTCGGGGATAAATCGCGAGCAGAGGTTCGGGTACGGCCTCGACCGTCAAGTACCAGTCAGCCTCGACACACACCATGTGCCCCGGTTCCAGCCTGGTGCCGGTGGGAAGAGCGAGAGCAATCTCTCGTCCCTTGGAAGTCGAGAATCGGCCGCGGGCCCATCGACGCTGATCCCAGGTCAGCAGCAGCCGGTCCGCTTCCTTGCCTCGAAGGTCTTCGGCCGCGACAGGGCCAGGCAAATGCTCAACCACCAACATGCGAGCCCTTCAGCTTTCGTGTGGCGAGTAGCGAATAGCGAGTCGGGAAGACCGCGCGGCTCACGATTCGCCCAAGCGATATCGCTCAAAACAGAAAGTAGCGTTGCGCCATAGGTAGCACGCGCGCAGGCTCACAGGTGAGCAATTCCCCGTCGGCCCGTACCTCGTACGTCTCGGGGTCTACCTCGATGTGTGGCAGGGCGTCGTTATTGATCATGTCCTGCTTGCTCAAACCCCGGCAGCGGTGCGCCACTGCAACGCGCTTCTTCAACCCAAGCTGAGCCGGAACGCTCGCCTCGTTCGCAGCCTTGGAAACAAACAGCAGCGACGTGCTATGCAACGCCTCTCCAAAAGCGGCGAACATGGGCCGATAGAGAACCGGCTGCGGCGTGGGAATGGATGCATTGGGATCGCCCATCGCTGACCAGGCGATCAGTCCTCCCTTAATGACCAGTTCGGGCTTGACTCCGAAAAAGGCCGGATGCCACACCACCAGATCGGCAAACTTGCCGGTTTCCACCGAACCGATTTCGTGGGCGATCCCATGGGCAATGGCGGGGTTGATGGTAAACTTCGCCACGTAGCGCCGCACGCGCAGGTTGTCGTTGCCGGGCTTCTCTCCCGCGAGAGCGCCTCGCTGGCGCTTCATCTTGTCGGCCGTCTGCCAGGTGCGAATGATGACTTCTCCGATCCGCCCCATCGCCTGGGAATCCGAAGACATCATGCTGATGGCGCCGAGGTCATGCAGCACGTCTTCGGCCGCGATCGTTTCCGGGCGGATGCGCGACTCCGCGAAGGCCACGTCTTCCGGAATCGAGGGGCTGAGGTGGTGACAGACCATGAGCATGTCCAGGTGCTCGTCGAGCGTGTTGACGGTGAACGGCATGGTCGGATTGGTGGACGAAGGAAGGCAGTTGGGCTCGCCGCAGACCTTGATGATGTCCGGCGCGTGCCCGCCTCCGGCTCCTTCAGTGTGGTAGGTGTGAATGGTGCGCCCCCTAAAGGCGCGGATGGAGTCCTGAACGAAGCCCGCCTCATTTATGGTGTCAGTGTGAATGGCCACCTGTACGTCGAGCTCCTCCGCCACGGAAAGCGCGCAGTCGATGACGGCCGGAGTGGTTCCCCAGTCTTCGTGCAACTTCAGGCCGATGGCGCCGGCTCGAATCTGTTCCCGGAGAGGATCGGGAAGGGAAGCGTTGCCTTTCCCAAGAAATCCAAGATTGATAGGAAATCCATCGGCGGATTCGAGCATGCGATGGATGTTCCATGGGCCCGGCGTACACGTGGTGGCGTTGGTGCCGGTGGCCGGGCCCGTCCCGCCGCCAATCAGCGTGGTCAAGCCGGCAGAGAGGGCCGTCCAGACCAGCTGAGGACAAATGAAGTGGACGTGGGCGTCTATGCCTCCGGCTGTGACGATCTTGCCTTCACCGGCGATGACTTCCGTTCCTGCCCCAACGACCATTCCGGGCGTAACACCACTCATCACGTCCGGGTTTCCCGCCTTGCCGATTCCCGCGATCCGTCCACCGCGCAGACCAATATCTGATTTTATAATGCATTTGCTATCGACGATCACAGCGTTGGTTATGACTGTATCCAACGCTGCGGAGTCAGACGTGGCCGAGGCGGACTGGCCCATGCCGTCGCGAAGCACCTTGCCACCCCCGAACTTCGCCTCGTCGCCGGGCGTGGTGAGGTCCTTCTCCACCTCAATCAACAGCTCGGTATCCGCCAGACGGATGCGGTCGCCCGTGGTCGGGCCGTAAAGGTCAGCGTACTGGCGGCGCGGTATTTCTAGACTCATGGAATCCTTCCGCGTTGAAAAAATCGCCGCTCTGCCGCGTGCTGTGCGGAAAGGCTCAGCCTTTTCGGCCGGCCAAAAGAAAAAGAACAATAAAGTCTTTCGGCTCGGTCGCCTGCCGGAAAGCCGGAGGCTTTCCGCACAGCCGGCGAAGCCGCACCTGCTGCCGGCGCTACGGAGTTACGATGAATCCTTCCGTCTCGGCGTGTTCGAGCGCCATGGGCCGAGTTGAGTCGTTGGCGGGGCCGTTGGTCAGCGCGTTTAGGCCGTAAACGGTTACAGAGCCTCCTAACTCCACCAGAGTGACTCGCTTCGTGTCCCCTGGCTCAAACCGGACCGCAGTGCCAGCGGGGATGTTAAGCCTCATGCCGAAAGCCGCAGGCCGGTCAAATCGGAGGGCTTTATTGACTTCGAAGAAGTGGAAATGCGACCCGACCTGGATGGGCCGATCGCCGGTGTTCGCCACCTCCAGTTCGACCGTGCGCCGATCGGCGTTGGCAGTTATGGGGCTTGCTGCCAATAGATACTCACCAGGAATCACTCGTGCTCTCCAGCAGGCCATGACCCCTCACCTGGCTCTCCCGCGCCTGCGGCGTTGCCACCCTTCCCCAAGGTATAGGGAAGAAGATCTAGAAACTCTCCTCTCCGTGGGGAGGGGTGTCCCGACTTGTCGGACGGGTGAGGGGTTTGTTGCTCGCAATGTCACCAAAAGACTTTGACTCAAAAAGTCAAGCTCGAAACCTCAAGCTTCTAGGGCTGCATCACTAGCGAATGGGGTGATGGACGGTCACGAGCTTCGTCCCGTCCGGAAAAGTCCCTTCCACCTGAACTTCCGCCAGTATCTCCGGAATTCCCTCCATAACGTCTTGCCGTCCGAGGATCGTGCCCCCGTACTCCATCAACTCGGACACCGATTTGCCGTCCCGAATCCCCTCCAGAAGCTCCGCCGTAATGAGCGCCAGGGCCTCCGGGTAGTTCAGTTTGAGGCCTCGCGCCCGGCGCTTGCGGGCCAAGTCAGCCGCCGTCGCGATCAACAACTTGTCAACTTCTCTGGGTGTCAAATGCACTGCGGATTTGTCCTCGTCCTGAAACAATATCTTCCATCTGAGTCGGAATGCAAGCAAGGGTAGCGCAGACCGCCGTTTTTGCGGTCTGCGGGTTTCATTCCGGATTGACAGACAAGCCTACTCACCAGTGCCTTTATAGCATGATAGTGTGATGTCATGACATAGAGGTAATTCGAATGCGGAACTATGCCGGCAGGATTCCATCCGGGTCCCCATCGGAGGTGCACAAAGACTTGGCTCGCGAGGCCTTCGAGAGCGGTCGCTCCCTTAATCAGCTCTGCCTGGAAGCGATCCTGGCCCGAGAAGCCCTGAAAAAGTACGATCCCTGGAAAGATCGGCTTCATAAGTACAGGGATGTGGCCATCATTTCTCCCAGAGAGTTCGTGCCGGTCCTGAAGCCCTGAGACAATTCAGGTACCTTGGGAATAACGATGCAACTGAGCGAAGTGAGCCTACCTTGCAATTTGGAGGGTGTCCCACAGTACACTTAATGATCGCCCAGTAGGCCACATGCCAGCAGATGCTAACTTGAGGGATGAAGTCGAGAAGGGCTGGTCGTCAATTGTGATCTACGTCAGGAAGCATTTCGCGCCTGAGGCGAAGGCGCGTGCCCCGTCACAAGGGCCAGGAGGATCTTCGTGATGGCAAAGAAGAAGGCTCAGAGCAATACGCGGCCCAAGGTCTCCAAGTCTCGATTGAGCAAGGCCGAGTTGGACGAACTCGTTGAGCAAGCGACCGTCGATTGTTACAACGAATCGGAGCAGGCTACCGGTCTCTACACGATGATCGAGGACAATCTTCAGCTTCCATTTGATACGGAGGTCCTCGGCATGCCGGTGAACGTCATCGCGGTTGATATAACCGAAGACGATGTGATCGTGGCGGTCTGTCAGCGTGGCGGCCAGAAGCAGAAACTCCCGATCTTAGAGCTGCCGTTGCCTGCACGGCGGCCCGCTGGCTCCGAGTGGATCGATGCCTACAGACATTGGGCACAGGGTGGACGATGAAGGTGCTCCCCCCTCACCCAGTCGAAGATCCACGACGGCATTGGGGCAGTCGCAGCGGAAGCGCCGGGCGGTCAACGATACGGTGCTAGCTTCGCTTGGATGCGGTCGCGAATCCAGTGGGGGTCCCACCACTCAATCGTGCTCACCGGGATTCCGTCCAGGAGCACGGCGAAGTGGAGGTGATCACCACCCGCGAGTCCCGTCTGGCCGCTGTGGCCGATCACCTGTCCGCGCTTGACTTTATCGCCAGGCTTAACATCGATTCCGCTTAAGTGGCCATATAGTGTCTGCAACCCGCAGCCGTGGTCGACAACGATAGCATTACCGAAAATGTCCAGCCAACCGGCGTGCACCACCACGCCGTCATTGGCCGCAACCACGGGCGTGTGCTGATTCACCGCCAGATCAAACCCCAGGTGTGTCTGGTGGTCAACCTCCTGCCCGTTATACACATAAGTGCGGTAGTCGGCGAACGATGCTTCCACCTTTGAGTTGCCGAGTTGAATGAAAGGCTGCGACCAGAGGAAGTGAGGAGCGGTCTTCTTCGAGAGCTCGATGAGCTTCTTGGCATCAATTTCGCGCAGGTGTCCGTTGATCTCGAGGAAGTTCTTGAGCAGGCTGCCTTGATCGTCCACCTCCGGACTTTGACTCATGATCGGAGGCACAATGCGTGACAGGAAGTCGTCAGTCACGTTGATGGTATCGGCGTGAAACTTCTTGGGAAACACCTCATAGGTGAAGTTCGAGAGCGTTTCGTTCCCGGCGTCGTCTCGCGCCACGACGCGCGCCGGAGTCTTGGGGTCGACGTTGTAGGGGTAAGCAAAAACGCACATCCGCGTCTCCGGCATGGAGTCCTTCACCGGCCAACTGGGGAAGAAATAATCTCCAACCTGAACGCCAGACTCTGCAGTTCCCGGGGACACTTTGAAGAGGACCATGTCACAACCGCCCTGGTTGATGTAGTGCTGGGTGGTCAGCACCTCGACGCGAGGAGGCGCAAAGCGGACTGGCAGGTCCCTCCAAATCTCGCTCTTGCCGCCGCGGAAGAAACGACCCCAGGAGTTGTTGACCGCGGCGATGTGCAGCGTCGCCGTGCCTTCCTGAAGAGCGGGTATCTGCTTGCGCCCAACGTGAGTGGTCATATTCGCGTCGAACCCTTGCGCCGATGACCACCAGTGCAGCCGCTTAGCCGTCACTACTTGCCCTTCATAGGGAACCTGGTACGCCTGTCCGCCTTGGCGGACTTCCACCTGCAGGCTCTTAAGCTGATACCTCGGATCGCGGACCTCGAAAGCGATGGGCGTGCTCTGGCCGATACCTTTCACTTGCCCCTTAAGGGCGATAGTGGGCGCCGTTCTATCCAGAGCCTTGAAGCCTAGAAGTACCAGAACGAGCAGAAGAACAAACGAGAGTAGAATTGCGCCTCTACGCAGCGTTAGGCCTTGCAATCGTCGACCTCCTAAAACACTGGCTGATGAGCCGTCAGCGGGTAGCCACGGTCAATCGGTTTTCGATTGACCGTAGGTTCTGGCCTCAATAAAAAGCCCACGGTCAGAAAGAGCACTGACCGTGGTTACCAGCTTCAATCGACAATCGACATTCATCAATCAGCAATTAACGCCCGGTGCTGCTCCTGCAGGTAGTTGTCCGTCATGCCGGCGATGTAGTCGCAAACGACGCGGTGCATCGGCTCCTGTTCGGCCTTAGCGAAATAAAAGGGCGGCAAAGCGCGCGGGTGAGCCATGAAGTACGCGAAAAGCTCTTCCACAAGCCGGACAATCTTCTTGCGCTCAGCGTCGA
>DATJKY010000286.1:0-2601 GCA_035490955.1 Terriglobia bacterium
TGCCTTCCACGATCGACGTCCGCAGCTTGTTCTCGATCGCCAGCCAGTCGTGCTGGTGCCAGCGCTTCACCGCTTCCAGGATTTCCCGCTTCATCCAATCCACCGCCTGGGGCGAGCTTTCGTTCTGACACTCGTAGTCAACACCGGCCGCTTCCAGCGCCTCTTTCAGCACTCCGGAAAAAGTGGCCTTGTAAACGTCCGCAGGGTCGTCGGGCGCGAACCCGTACCGCTCGAGCTCGCGGTTGATGGCGCACTCATAAATGTCGAACAGGGTCTCCTCGTAAGCAGCAAGCGAATGCCGCCCGAATGACCGCCGCATCCGGCCAGCGCGGCGAAGGAGGAGTGCCCTTTGCCTGAGTCGCCTCCATAAGGTACGCGGCCCATTTTCCAATGCAGGGGGATAACCGTTCCTCAATTTATGGACATTGATTCCTGCTTCATCGAGCGGCCTGACTGCGCCAACTCTCCGCAGGCGTGACTTCCGGTGGAACTCACCGTAGCAAAGTGCTCCAAGTTTCTCGCCGCGTTCTCATCGCGGTCATGAACCCTTCCGCACTCAGGACACGTCCAGGTGCGGTCCGAAAGGGACAGGTCCTTATGCTTGTATCCACAGACCGAGCACAGCTTGCTCGACGCATACCACCTGTCCGCAACCACCATCCGCGCTCCCTACAATTTGCCCTTGTACTCCCAATGGCGGCGGAACTCGCGACAGCCAATATCACCGATAGCGCCTGCCCAGTGCGGATTCGCCAGCAGGCCGCTGACGTTCAGGTCTTCGATGCCGATCAGCGCCAAGACACTCACCCGCCAGCTTGTCGTCTGGTGAATCCAGTCCCGGCGCATGTTGCCGAGGCGCTGGTGAAGGCGAGCCAGCCTGGCAGCCGACTTGTGCCGGTTAGCGCTGCCACGCTTCTTACGGCGGTGAGCACGAGAACAGCGTCGGAGGCGTCGGAGATTCGATTTCAGGGCCTTCGGACCGTCCAGCTTCTCTCCTGTGGACAAAGTCGCTGTCCTGGTAATGCCGAGATCAACTCCTACCGACGCTTGGTTTTCGCGTTCCGGTTCGGGCCTTTCCATCTCGACAGGAATGGAAACCAACCAGCGGTCCGCCTCCCGGCTGACCGTGGCGGAAAGCATTTTCCCAATAAAGCGCACCGGTTCTCGCATTCGCAGCTCGCCGAAGCGCGGGACGCCAAGGCGCCTTCCTCTCACCCTAAAAGTTCCCGGACCGTTGTCCAACCGGGCCCGGTCGTGCTGGAACTTCTTCTTAAACTTCGCATAGCCGGCAGGGCCCTCCAAGAATCCCTTGAACGCTTGGCCGAGGTTTTGGATGGCCTGCTGAGGCACACTCTTGGGTACGTCCAGCCTCCACGGAAACTTCTCGCGTTGGATGGCCTTCCACTGCCGCCGCCGTTTGCACGGATTAGGCTTTTCCCCGGCCTCCTATGGGCGCTTCCACTCCGTCCATGCCCCGTTATACGCCAAGCGAGCTACCCCAACCGCCTGGCGCAACAGAACTTCCTGCTTGGCCGTGGGATCGAGTGCAATTCGATGGCTCAGAATCACTGCCACGGCAGAGCCTCCATGGCTTTAGCTGCCCGCTTCCGGGCGGCGCGCTGCCCCTAGAGACGCGCACACAGGGAGACGATAACCTGGTGCAAGTCGCGCACCATATCCTCCTGCACTTCGTCGGGCTCGACAACGATCACTGTGCGCCCATGCGCCGCCAGCGCCGCTTCGACGTACTCGAAGCCAAAAAGCATCCGGCGGTCTCGAGGCTCCACAACGATGGCGTGAATCTTCGGGTCCTTCAATACGCGCAGCATTAGCCTGCGTCGCCCCTTCAGGCCAGAACCAACCTCCTTGAGACCGTCAGCTACCCGCAAGCCTGGCGCGGCCGCAAATGGCGACAAGCGAGATAGCT
Source organism: Terriglobia bacterium (assembly GCA_035490955.1). Lineage (GTDB taxonomy): Bacteria > Acidobacteriota > Terriglobia > UBA7540 > UBA7540 > DATJKY01. Next base: position 1,928 of record DATJKY010000286.1, read on the forward strand.
GACGATCCAAATCAGACTTCTGGTCGGCACTCGAAACGCGAGCATAAAGAGCTACAGGCTCACTGGCGGTAGCCTGAGGATGGACAATAACCGTGCCAGTTGGCATCTGCTCGGCGGGCACTGGCAATCTTGCCGCTTTCCACCAACGCCAAGCCGTCTGGTACGAGACACCTTGTTGCCGTGCCCATACGCTCAGCTTCATGTGGATAGATTAAGATGCTTGTCCATCTATGTCAATCGATTTTCTAGCTTCCACCTACCCTTTGGTGGCAGGCGTCATCGGAGTCGGCAGCAGCATACAGGGGCCCGGTATCGGCGAGGACGGCCCTCCTCATGGTCTGACCAAATAGCGGTCGTGCGATTGACTCACATTACGGTGCCCGCTCCCGCGCGGAGCAGGCCTGATTCGGAGTGGGCACCGGGCTCGCAAGTACCCTCGGTCGGTTAGGTATTGACGCAACGCTGCCTGAACGACCGCGGTGAGTGCAGGCGGCGCCTCCTGGGCGCGGACGTAACTCTCCATAGCCTCAGCCAGATCATCAGGAATGGTTACGGTAGCACGTTTCATACTGGAAATTTTAGCACCAATTGGTGAATGTGATGAATCCACCTAGGGAAGGTCAATGTCGACGGCGTAGATTTCCTCCGTGCTTGTATCGCGCAACAGGAGCGGA
>DATJKY010000287.1:0-6965 GCA_035490955.1 Terriglobia bacterium
GCCCGTTCTCAGCTCGGCCATCGGGGGGACGTTGAACTACTACTTCGTGCGCGAGTGGGGGCACCGGGCCAAGCAATATTTCCGCGAGAAGCATCTCTCGGCACGGGCGCAGCTCGAACTCAAGAGAGCCCAACCGGGCCAGCTAACCGCCGGCACGAGCGCCGAGAAAGTATGAAAAAAGGCTGCTCGCCGGATCCTGCGGGTGCGCCGCTTGGTACTTCGAAATCAGCCCGCTGGACTCCCTCACCCCGCTCGCTGAGTTTACCCTGAGGCCTTCGCTCCGCTCAGGGCCGTTCGCAGCCGAATGGCGAACGGGCTCGCCACCCTCTCCCCAAGGGGCCCCAAGGGGGGAGAGCGCGGCACGGCCTGCCCTGGCGTGGCTAACGATCGCTCGCGTCGCCATATATCAGTCGATGAGTCCCTCTTTCCACAACCGCTGACCTGCCAGTGACGTGTAGAAGCCCCATGCCGCCAGGGCAACGAAGCTCAGTAGTACAGCGAAGGCGCTACTTGCGTACCAGATCGAAACATCGAGTGTGAACGGGAGGCTCAGCAGGACGTTGGCAGTAAAGATGGCGACGGCCAGCGTGATCAAGCCGAAGCGGGACACGGCGAACGCGGCGATAGAAAACACCACCAGCCAGACCGGGGCCATGATCTGCGGGTGGTCACCTTGGAGTGTATTCAACGTCGTCCATAATGCCACAAAGCAGACGATCGCCAGCCATTTGTTGCGCAGCAGCACTCGGAGCAGGAATAGAACGAAAAAGAATTCGAGGGTCCCAAGGATGGACTGCACCACATTCAGCAGCCAGATGCCCACTACTTGGCGACCGCCAACGAGCAGACTTGTGCTGGCCAACTGTGGCGTAGCGCCTTCCCGTTTAAGAGCTAAGAAGCCAGCACTCACCACCACGGACCACACGACACCCAAGAGAACGCCCCACAGCACGTCGCGCCCCACCAGAGGATCGCGCAGACGACCGGCCATCAAGCGGCTCCAGGAGATGATGGCCTGGGGCCAGTGGCGGCGCACGTATGGCTCCAGCGCCAGATAAAGCATCCAGATGGAGGCCGAGATGAAGAGTCCGGTGCTCGCGGCAAGAACGAAGCGACCGAACGTGGCCAGAGTGGGAATGAAGTGGTCGCGGCAAACCCAGATCACGATTTCAATCAAGAAAACTGCGCTCGCCAGACGAAAGGCGCCATGGAGATCGCTTTTGCCCGCCACATAGTTCCGGCGGGCGATCCAGGCGCCCCCGGCTAAGAGCAGGATCGCTATTATGACAGCCAGGATCTGGCTGGCATGCTGCGCCGCCTTCGTGTTGGAGGATTGCATTCGGTTCGGCGTGGTCCAGGGCCCGACCTCCGAGAAATAGACGGGCCTGCCGCGCCAAGCGGCAGCTTCGATCCGCAGAGGGCGGCTGGAAGCGGGCCAAGCGCCAGTCCAGGCCGCGCGTGCATCAAAGGCCGCGAGCGACAGCCACTGCGGCTCGACGGGCTGGAACCCGGCAGGATCAAGGCCGGCGGCTGCGAAAAGCGGTTTCCAATTCACCGGGGCCGCCGGCGGCGGGTTCGGCTCGACCTCCTTCGGAATCGCCTGCAAGTAGGTGAGGCGGCCTTGGGAATCGAGTATGATGTTGATCATGCCCGACTGAATGGCGGGCGGGTCATCGAATTGAACCACGCCCGGGGTCAACGACATAGCTTGGTAGCCTTCCGGGTCCAGGTACACAGGGCTTTGCCGATATCCATACTGCAGCACCAGCGGCGGCTCCGATAGAACTTTCGGCCAGTTGGGGCGAGGATTATCGTGATCGTGAACGTAATCCGTGAAGTCCGTGTTGTAGTACCACTGGGCGGCGTCGTCTACGGGCCGGTCGGAATAGCCGAGGCTCTTGATGATCTCCTGCGCTTTCGCGGTCAAAACCTCAGGAGGCAGCGGAGCATCCATCATTCTCAGCCCGCTCACCTGCAAGCCGACAAAGGCGACGATGGCTATGCCGGCGAACACGGCGGCGAGTCCGGCAACCGCAACCCGTGGTCGAATGCCTTCGGTTTCTCCGGCCGCCGCCACCATCTCAGGCGACGGAGTTTCCCCTGCGGCCAGCGCCGCCAGCAGGGGGTCGCCGCCGGGGAGCGCGGCTGCGACGGCTAGTGCTGTAGTTGGCCGGTCCGGGGGCTCGGGTTCGAGGCAGCGCAGGATCACCCGTTCCACTGCGGCATCGAGGTCCTTCACCTGGCTCGAGGGTTTGCTCGGCGGCTTCTCACTGCGCACGCGCACGAGTTCGCCAAGGGTTTCGGCCTCAAAGGCGCGCTTGCCGGTGAAGATCTCGTAGAACACAAGGCCGAGAGAGTAGATGTCGCTCCGCACCGTGACTTCCTTGCCTGCCAATTGCTCGGGAGACATGTAGGCTGGGGTGCCGCTGCGCACCTCGAGCCCCTGGATCTGGTCGGCGAAACCCGCCAGCCCAAAATCGGTGATCACCGCGCGGCCGCGGCCGTCAAGCATCACGTTGGCAGGCTTCAGGTCCCGATGCAGCACGCCTTCGCGGTGAGCTGCTGCCAGCCCCGCACAGAGCTGGCGAGCGATTTCCATGCCCTTGTCTCCCGGCAGCCGGCCGATTCGGCGCAACAGAGAACCGAGGTCCTCGCCGTCGACGTATTCCATAGAGAGGAAGGTCAGTCCATCAATTTCGCCTACATCGTAGACACGGCAGACGTTGGGGTGCGAGACCCGACGAGCGGTGCGAACTTCGTTGCGGAACCGAGCTAGAGTGTCTTCGTCACGCGCCGCGGCTTCGGGCAGAAACTTCAGCGCCACTGGCTGGTCCAGGGTAAGGTCATCGGCACGATACACTTCCCCCATACCGCCCTTCCCGAGCAAAGCCACAATTCGGTAACGTTGCGCCAGCAGTGTTCCGGGCAGGAAGCGACCCTCGCTCGCGAGACCGCCGCTGGAGAGGCGAGGCTTAGCGCTTGGGGTTTTCGGCGCTTTCGGTGGCTTTGGTGGCGTCGCCGCTACCGCACCTACCGTAGCCAGTGCATCAAGTGGCGCCCCGCAAGAAGCACAGAAGCGCCCGGCCTCTGAAACCGTGCCGCAGGATTCGCACTTCACCATCGGTATACTCCCCAGTGGCAGGCGCAGGGGCCTGCCCCTACGCCGCGAGGGATGTCGGCTGCCCGATGCTGGATGATACAGCCACACGCGGTTGCGGACAACCGCCGAAGCAGCTTTGCCACCGACGTAGGGGCACCCCTTGTGGGTGCCCACGTGATTGCGCACCCTTGGCTGTTTTCTAGCGGTCCAGGGCACCCACAAGGGGTGCCCCTACGTCTCGTCGTCTCATCACCAACACGCCCTGAGGGAAGCATTGTAGAATCGTAGGAGTGGCGTACTATGAGACGACTGCCATGGGACAAAACAGAAACTAGAAGGCAGAAACTAGAAGGCGGAAAAACCCCGACCTCGCCTTTCTGCTTTCTGCTTTCTGCCTTGATTTCTCTGTGTCTCTGTGCCTCTGTGGTGAAGGTTTCCGTCTCGGCACAAAAACCATCCGGACCGGCCAGCAAGGCGTCACCTGAGGTAAGGGAGCGCTTTGATGAAGCGCGCCGTCTTTTGCAGGGAGGTTACCCGGACAGTGCGCTGGCATCAGTCCAGCAGGGGCTTAAGGTGGCGCCCAAGAGCGTTGAAGGTCTAAATCTGCTAGGGCTCATCTACCTGCAGAAGCACGACTATCCAGAAGCGGAAAAGGCGTTCGAGGACGCTTTGAAGGTGGATCCGCGCTCGACCGAAACCCACAATAACCTGGGGAATACCTATTATGCGCAGCAAAAGCTGGACCTCGCGGAACAGGAGTTCCGGAAAACCCTGCGCTATGAACCTGCCAACCGCGACGCCAACTACAACCTGGCGCTGGTTCTGCTAGCCAAGCGTGATGCCAAGGGCGCCATCGTTTATCTCGGTCGAGTTCGTCCCGCCGATGATCCCGGCGTGCTCTTCAACCTGGCGCAAGCCTATTTTCAGACGGGGCAGACAGAGAAGGCGCTGGAGGCGGCAAAGTCACTTTCCGACCGCGCCGGAAATGACGTCCGGGTGCATTTCACCCTCGGAGTCTTGCTTGCCTCGCAAAAGCAATATGCGCAAGCCGTACACGAGTTCGAAGTGGCCGACGCGCTGCAACCGGGAACGCTCGAGATCCTTCACGATTTGGGCCAGGCATACCTGCGCAGCCAAAAGCACGCCCAGGCGGAAGAGGTCCTGCAGCGAGCCATCGCTCTGAAACCTGATTCGGCAGAGACCCTCTACCTCCTCGCCCAGGTCTATGCCGACCAGCGCAAGGACGTCCAGGCGCTGGAACTTCTGGTGCGCGCCCGCAAGCTGGCCCCGCAGAACACCGACATTATTTTCCTCATGGGCCGCCTGAGCATGATGCAGTCCTACTTCGAGGACGCCATCCAGGTGCTCGAAGAGGGCGTGAAGATCGATCCCAAGCGCGCCGACCTCCACGCTGCCCTGGGAGAGAGTTACTTCACCGTCGGCAAAGTGGACAAGGCCACCCAGGAATTCGATACCTTGATCCGGCTGGATCCGTCGGCGCGCTCCTATGCGTTCATGGGTTTGTGCTACCGACACCTCGGGCGGTTCGATGAAGCCAAGAAGTACTTCAACCTTGGCCTCAAGAGCGATCCCCGCAATGCGCCCTGCCTGTTTAACCTCGGCTACATTGAGAACAAGCAAGGCAACTATGCTGGGGCCGAAAACTACCTGGCTCAGGCAATCGACGCGGACCCGAATTACGGAGACGCGCTTTACGAGCTGGCTGCAGTCAAGATGGCGCAGAAGAAATACGAGGAGGCCTTGCCCCTGCTGCAAAGGTGCGCCAAGTTGAGTGGCCGCCCCTCTACGCAAGGGTACCTAAAGGAGGTGTATTACAAGCTGGCGGTGGCGGAACGGAATCTCCACCAGGCGGATGCCGCCCAGAGAGACTTGAAGATCTTCGAGACGCTCTCCAAAGATCCTACTCCCGGGCCCTACCCGTTCCAGCATTTCTTCGAGTACTGGGACGAGCGCGCGGGCCTTCCTCAGGAAAAACGGGCCGAGATCGACGTTCAGGAGCTGGCGCAGCAGGCAGAGAAACATTCTGATCAGCCACGCAACCTCTATTTGCTTGCTGAGGCCTACCTGAAGTTGGGGCGTAACGATGACGCGCGCAAGACGATAGAGCGGCTCGACAAGGTGAGCGGTGGCGATGCCAGAACCTCCGTTGGCACCGGCGTCCTGCTGGCCCGCTACCATCTCTACCCCGAAGCCATTCAGCACTTCCAGAACGCCATCGCGGCGGACCCTGGATCCGACGAGGCTAGATATAACCTCGCTAACGCCTACTTCCAGTCCCAGGATTACCGCCACGCGCTGGAGGCGATCCAGGAGGTTTCGGCCCAGGGCAAGGAAGACAGCGCGGTTCTTTCCTTGTCGGGGGACATCCATGCCCACCTTGGAAGCACTTCGGACGCGATCGCGAGCTATGAGAAGGTGATTGCAAGGAACCCCGATAGCGACCAAGGATATCTTTCTCTGGCCTTAACCGAGATGCTGGCGGGCGACGCGGCGGCGGCGGAAAAGACATTGCGCGCGGGACTCACGCGCGTTCCGAACTCAGGCAGGCTCTTTTGGGGAATGGGGGTTCTGAGCGCTTTCACCGGCAAGAACGCCCAGGCCGAGGCTAGCTTCAAAAAGGCCGCCGACCTCATGCCCGACTGGCAGAGCAGTTACTCGGCGCTGGGCATCTTCTATTACGAAACGGGACAGATTGACGCCGCGCGCGAAACCCTCAACCAATACCAAAAGCTGTTTCCCCATGGGGCGCTGGATGTGGCCCGTATTCAGCAAGCCCTGCAACAAGCCGAGAACCCAAACGCGAAAATCGAAAACCCCAAACCACTGCCTCCCGAAGCAAGACTGCGCTTTCTCCAAGTTGCCTTCGCGCTGGCTGAACTCTGAATAGGCAAGCCTCGCCCCGACCTTGCCAATGTAGGGCCGGGGCTTGCCCCGGCCCCACAACCGCGTAGGAGAAGGTTGCGCGGGCTAGATCCGCCGTGATATGGTCTTATTGGTAAGATTATGATGCCTGTGACCACCAAGATGTCCTCACGAGGACAAGTTGTGATACCTGAACGGATCCGCGCTCAGTTGCGGCTTGAACCGGGGGTGGAGTTCGTCGTAGTTGCGAAGGAGGACCTACTCGTCTTCCAGCGGATCACCTCTCCATCGTGGGAGCAGTTCGGCCGGCTAATTCGCGAGGCGCGGCGCCAGGCGCGTGCCGCAGGCCTCACGCCCGACCACGTGAAGCGAGCCATAGGTACGGTCCGCCGGGGACGATGAGAATTGTCCTCGATACCAACGTTTTTGTGTCCGGCATTTTCTTCTCGGGACCACCTCATCGGATTCTCCGCGCGTGGCGGGACGGTCGAGTCCGGCTCGTCTATTCTCCAGCTATCCTTGAAGAATACCGCCGTGTGCTGACTGAACTCTCAAGGCAATTCCCGCAGATCAGCGGTCAGCCCTTCCTCGATGTTCTCGCCCGCTATGGCGAGTTGATTCAGGCACGGCCCCTGGCAAGGACCTTGTGCAGGGACCCGGAGGACGTAAAGTTCATCGAGTGCCTGCTCCAGTCAGGGGCGCGATGCCTGGTGAGCGGCGATCAAGATCTGCTGGAAGCGAAAGTGGAGACAGCCCTGATCCTGAGCCCGCGCCAGTTCTGCGATCGGTATCTGTAGACACTGGACTATAGCAGGGTTGTGCCGCCTCCTTGTCCGCCTAGACTAAAGCCTGTTGCAAAACCGTCTCGAGCTCGTATCAGGGCACGACTTCAGTCGTGCCGGAAGGAGGCGCCGCATCAACCCGGGCTTTAGCCCCTGCACCCCCAGCGGCTAAAGCCGCGACTCCCTTTGCCGTGGTTTCG
>DATJKY010000288.1:0-4270 GCA_035490955.1 Terriglobia bacterium
CTACCAATTTTGATACCGCGATGTTTCTGATTTTTCTGGCAGCCCCAGTCCTGGCTCTCAGGAGCAAGCACATGCACCAGAGAATTTCCCTCTATGTCCGCTTGCAGGGCGCCCCCAAGCTCGCCCTCGCAAAATCCCAAGATCAAACACGAACTGGGGTACCGCTATGCGGCTGGAAAATGTGAAGAACATCGACATAAATCACTGTTATGGCCGCCCGAGGAAGGCCCCACAAGAATGCGATAATGCAATTCATCCTGTGGACCCAATACAGCAATTGACGCTGGAATACCAGGAAAGCCCGATGATCTACGTCATCCGCTACAAGCTTGACCGCCAGCGAGTTTGGGATACGCTGACAAACTGCCGGCATGCGGTTCGACAACACTCAGAGAAGAGCGCCATTTCGCTCTCGTGGAAAAAATTGCCATACCAACCAAAGGCTCGCTCGTAATCAGTTTCAGGTCAGGATCTCGATCCGACCCATGTATCTCTTCGGTCCACAACCTCGATCATGATTACTACTTCGAACTCCTCCGTGAAGAGGAGTGGAACGCCCAATCAATAGCTCGATGTTCTACTGCACACCATGGCGATGTCCGGGCTGTTCCACGTGCGAACCGAATCTCTAACTTGCTCGTAATACTGTCCGTTGCGCATCATCCAAAACAGACGAACCGCGAGTTTCCTGGCCATGGCGACCTTGGCGATCTTTCGCCCGCGCCGCATCATCAAGTCGATGTACTTACTGCGCCATTCTGGAATCGTACGGGTTGTCACTTGCGCCGCTTCCACTAAGAGGAAGCGCAGCACAGAATTGCCTTGCTTGGTGATATGTCCCAGCCGTCGTCGTTCTCCGCTCGACTCCTCCAACGGCACCAGTCCGAGATAGCACCCGATCTGCTTCCCGCACTGAAATCGCTCTGCCTTCCCAATGATCAGCACGAAGGCCAGGGCGGTGAGCGCACCCACCCCGGGATGCGTCATCAAGCGCCGCGCCTCCGGACATTTCTCCGCTTCCTGCTCGATCGCGTGCGTCAGCTGGGCGATCGTCGGGTTCAGCTGATCCAGCAAGTTCAGCAGATCCTCCCGTCGTCGGCTGGCCCAGGGAGCTAACCGAAACGACTCCAGTTGCTCTCGTCCCTGCTCCCGCCACAACCTCTTTTTACAGCGTAACCCTTCGTTCAGTGCTACCGCTTGCAACTGGTTCATAATTCGCGTGCGCGCCTGCACCATGCGGTGCCGGTGCCACAGCAGTTGTCGCAGATCTCGGTTCTCCGCACTCGGTACCCAGATCCGCGGAAACCGGTCCTCCATCAGCAGCCGCAGAATATGCCGCGCATCCTCTCGATCTGTTTTCCGCTTGCGTACCCGCTTGGCTCGAATCTCAGCGGCGTCGCCCACCCACAACTCCATGTTCAGCTCCGCCAACATTCGTTCGAACCAGCGCGCATGCCCACTCGCTTCCATCCCCACGCGTACCTTCTTTCCCTCGCTCGCCAGGTCGCGATAAAACTTTTCCGCTCCCTCGCAGTGTTTCAACTGTTGCTCTCCGCAATCTCCAGTTTCCAAATCCACAAACGCAATTTGCTGGAAGCCCGGGTGATAATCGCATCCTATAATGGTCATTGTCCGGCTCCTTTCTACCCGAGCCTTCATGGTTGGTTTTTGGCACCACCAAGTTTACTCGGGCACGGGAGCCGGCGTTGTTATGGAATCAATAGCGCTCATCGTCACATCGTCCGTCAGAGGCGCCTGTTTTCAGAAGTTGGCACCTTTTGCCTTTGTGCAGTAGCGTTACCGGATCGGAGGGTTTCCCGCACACATGCCGGTGCCGAAAACAGCTCCAGCTCCCGCTGCTTGGAGACGTTGTACCAGGCGTGTTGACTGTGTGAACGCAAAAGATAACATGAGCCAGGATTGGGCTCCGGCGGTTCACGGCTCGGCCGAACTCCATGGTTCGAGTCGGGCGAAGAAGCCGGCATGGGAATTGAGTGGCGGATTGTGATGTTGTCCCCGCCCACGAGGATCTCCTGCACCAGCAGCCGTAGGATTCTCTGACGCTCTGCCACTTCCAGGACGTTGCCTCTGGCGCGCAGTCGTGTGCGGAACTCGGCGAGGGTTTCCACCAGACGTAGATTTCGGGTTGGGTCGACAGCTGTCATCTCCAGCGATTGCAATTCCGCCTCGATCGTCCGCTGCTGCTTCCTCAGTTCCGGCATGCGGCAGCGGAGCTCCTCTAACATGATCAGGTTCTCTTGGTACCCGGTCAGCAGTCGCTCCATGCTCTTCGTCAGGCGCGCTTGGTCGCGACGTAACGCGTCTTCGCGCCGCTTCAGCGGATCGGTGGTTTGAGCTGCTTGCAGCCGGCGATCTAGCTCCGCCTGCAGCAAGCTGGGATCTTCCAGCAGCCGCACAATCTCCTGCCACACGACCGCATCGAGCTGCTCCTGACGAATCGGCTGGTTATCGCAAACCGTGCCCATCAGATGCCGGTAACCATCTCGTCCTAAGCAGCGATAGTAGTAGATCGTGCGCTGGGAAGTTCGCGTCGAAGCTCGGTAGAGTCCATACCCACAACGCTGACAGACCAACAGCCCCTGCAACAAGGATGGTTGGAGGGTACGTCGGGGAGAAAACCTCTTATTTTTGTCGAATTGCTCTTGCGCCAGAGCGAAGGTTGCCTCGCTGACTAAAGCGGGTACAGGGATTTCGATCCACTCCTGACGGGGCCGTTCCCCAAACGAACTGTCACGGCTGCACAGGCCACGCTGGCGCAGGCGGCGTGTGATTCGCCGACGCGGACGAAGCTCGGTTTTGCCATAGAAGGCGTGGCCTGCGTAAGCCGGGTTATGCAGCATCCTCCACAGGGTGGGGCGTTCCCATCGGCTCTGTCGCGTCCGCGTCGGCACCTCGCGTTGGTTGAGTAAGCCTGCGATGGCGCCAAGGCTGAGGCCTTGCCGCGTGTAGGCATCGAAGATGAGACGCACCACCTCGGCCTCGGAGTCCACGACTTCGTAGTAGGCCGCCGAAGTATCGGTCTTCTTCACGTACCGATAGCCGTAGGGGGCGCCCGACAGCACATTGATCGAGCCCTGCTGAGCGCGGTGCCGCTTGCCACGGCGAGAACGCTCGGCAATCTGGGCCCGTTCGTATTCCGCAATCATCCCTTGAAACTGGACCAGCAACTGATCTTCGGCGCTAGCCCCGGAGGGCGCTCGCAGAAAGATCAGCTCCACTCCACAGCGCGCCAACTCTTCGCCCAAAAGCACTTGATAGGCATATTTCCGACTCAAGCGATCGGGCGAGTAGATCAGAACGGCTTGGATCTGTCCCTCCGCCGCCAGGTCCCGCAATGCCTCCAAACCGGGACGGACCAAGGTGGCGCCACTATAGCCATCATCCTGGAACTGCCACTCGGGCGGGACCAGGTATCCGTTGGTCTCGGCGTATTGCGTCAACGCCGCCACCTGGCTGGCAATGGTGTGGTTCTCCTTTTGCCGATCGGAGGATACACGGGCGTAGAGGGCGGTCGGTTTGTTCATTCACAACCTCCTGGCAGCTTGCGGGCTGCGGGCTTGGAGCAATCGACCAGCGCCGGTCCGACGCGAGCAGTTCGTAGGCCTGAACCAATTTGTCCGGCAATAATCGGTCGAAGCGGTATTCCAGATGGACGGTTCGTGACTGACTGGGCCTCGGGTCAGCCACGACCTCCCCCGTGGTGCAGTACCGCCGAGAAGGCACGGTTGGCGATCTCGCTTAAGGTCAATCCGGTCGAAGCGGCGTAGGCGCGCAGTCGCTCGACGAGACGGCGCGAGAGCTTGACGGTGAAGGACACTTTGACATCGCCGACCGGGACTGGGTGCTTGAGTCGCTGTGCCTGCTCGAGGTAGCGATAGGCCTGGCGCTCGGAGATGGAGCAATTCCGGGCCAAATGCTGGGCGGCCTCGGGCCAATGCCGATACTGCTGCAGCAGAGTGCGGGCCAAGTTGAGCCGTTCGGCCCTTTGGATATGGCTGGCGCGAGGCATCTGCCGGACAGATACGCCAGTTTATGTCATAAGTCAAGTACTTCTTGGCGTTCATTATTATTCCTCTCGATACCTCACGGTGCGTTCAAAATGAAAGTTACCTTTTGTGTTACAGCAGTCTTTACGCCAGTTTTGGCCAAACACTCGAAGTCGTTCTCGCTTATCGACTGTATCGCGGTTGGAGTCGATCGAATGCAGCGCAACTTTGAACCCATGCCGGAAGCAGGTGGAAGCGTGGCA
>DATJKY010000289.1:0-3399 GCA_035490955.1 Terriglobia bacterium
ATAGGCGTGAGCCCCCAGTGGAACATCGAAGCCGAAAAGGGTAAAGCCGGAGCGCCTCGGGGCCTAGTCCTGCGGACCCCTGGAGCGCTCGGAATCGCTCTCGACGCTCATCAGGAAACTCCACCAAGCCCCCAAGGAAAGAACAAATCGCACGGAGTCGACACTTACGTCGACATTGATGCGACCGTGGCCGGCGCGCGAAAAGAAAGGAAAGGACCAAAGAATTGATCGTCCTGCTCCACGGTATGGAGGCGGGCCGCGTCGTCCGCGATAACTTCGGCAAGCTAACCTAACGGCCCTGCTCTTCGAGCCAGGCTGAGTTGGCCGGTATCGCTGGGAGCACTCCATGCGGACTGGCTCGATAGGAGAAGTGGTCGCGCCCGAGATGGCAAATATTGGAAGTCTTTTTCATCTTTACTGACCATCCCTGCGTCCGGGCCCCAACCGAACCGATTCAGCCGCGACCGAACCGATTCAAAACACTGCAATTGCTCAGTCTCGGTTTGGCTGCTTAACTGCCCTGAAGACCCAGTCCCGTACAGTTGTCTGGGTTAGACTTTGTCGCGCTCGCGGTCTGTTCATGCGCCGGCTCAACCGCGGTTCTGCCCTTGGGTCGCTCATCCTGGCTCCGAATCAGGGGGATCTCCGATGACTGCGCCAGCCTCATGCCTGCTCCGAAGCCTTTGTTCCTTATTCACCGTCCTAATCGCGATCGTCGGCCTCTCTCTCAGCTGGGCCCCGCAGGCGGCGTGCCAGGCCAATACCCAAGGCGTGTGGCCCCCAAACCCCTTCCCAGTACCCATGACGATCAATCCTGTCCATGCCGCATTACTTCACAACGGCAAGGTGTTGATCGTTTCGGGGTCGGGCAATCTGCCGACCGAGACAAACTTTAGCGCCGCCATTTTCGACCCCGCGACCGGATCGCTGACCACCCAGCCAGTTGGCTGGGATATGTTCTGCAACGGGATGGTAGTTCTCTATGACGGTCGCGCTCTCATCAATAGCGGCACGATGCAATACGATCCCTTCCACGGAGAGTTGCGGAGCGCCATATACGACCCATCCAGCGGTCTATTTAGCGACATTCAACTCATGGCGCACGGGCGCTGGTATCCGACGGTTACCAGCCTGGCTGACGGCACGGTCATGACTTTTTCCGGCCTCGACGAGAACGGTAACACCAATAGCACCGTCGAGATCTATACCGTAGGGTCCGGCTGGAGTACAGCCTACGGCTCGCCGTTCACTCCCCCGCTCTATCCCCGTATGCACTTGATTCCCAACGGCAAGGTGTTTTATTCCGGATCGACCACCGGATCACGCTACTTTGATCCTTCTACGCATACGTGGTCTGGAGTCGTGGCCACTACCAAATACAGCGGCACCCGAACTTACGGAACTTCCGTCCTGCTCCCTCTGACTCCCGCCAACAACTACAAGCCCGTGGTCATGATTATGGGAGGAGGAAGCCCGGCCACTAACACCACAGAACTCATCGATCTCTCCGCTGCGTCACCGGCTTGGGCTTCTGGCCCAGCCATGTCGCAGGCACGCATCGAGATGAACGCCACGATCCTCCCGAACGGAAAGGTAATCGTACTCGGCGGCTCTGTGAACGACGAGGACACGACTACGGCGAGCCTCAATGCCGACCTGTATGATCCGGTGACCAACAAATTCAGCTCCGCCGGTCAAAATGCTTATCCGCGCCTTTATCACTCGAATTCCCTTCTGCTTCCAGACGCCACCGTCCTGGTGATTGGCGGGAATCCGGCCCGCGGGACCTACGAACAGCGCATAGAGCTCTACAGCCCGCCTTATCTTTTTAATTCCAATGGCACAGCCGCCACGCGACCGTCCATCAGCTCCGTGCCGACGACCGGAATTGGCTATGGTGCGGGATTTCAGGTGCAAACGCCGGACGCGCAAAACATTTCTTCTGTTGTACTGATGCGCCCGGGCGCTCCTACGCACGCCTTTGACATGGAGCAGCGCATGGTTGGCTTGTCGTTCACGGCGGGAGCGGGTGTGCTCAACGTTACCTCGCCTCCCAACGGCAACATCGCCCCTCCTGGTTACTATCTGCTCTTTATCTTGAATTCCGCCGGCGTGCCCTCCGTTGCCAAATTCGTGCTGTTGACCCATACACCCACGGACATTCCTCCAACCGGCACCATTACCAGCCCCGCTACCAACGTCACCATCAACGCAGGCCAATCGGTGTCCTTCTCGGGAACTGGTAGCGACCCGGACGGGACGGTTACCGGGTATTCCTGGACTTTTGCCGGCGGCAACCCGAGCACCAGTTCGCTGGCCACTCCCGGGAATGTGACCTATTCCTCGCCGGGAACCTTCACCGCGACGCTCACCGTCACCGACAACGCCAACGTGACCGATCCTGCGCCACCTACGCGTACCATTACGGTGAACGCAACGCAGGCTCCTGCGATCACCAGCGCCAGCAGCACAACCTTCATCGTGGGAACGGTTGGAACATTTAGCGTAACGACGACCGGAGCACCGACACCGACCCTCACGGAGACGGGCACACTGCCAAGTGGCGTGACCTTCACAGACAACGGGAACGGAACGGCTACGCTCGGCGGAACACCGGCGGTAGGAACCGTGGGCAGCTATCCCCTCACCATCAAGGCGCACAACGGGGTGGGCACGGATGCCTCGCAAAACTTCACGTTGACGGTAAACGGCGGTGGAAGCGGTTCGTCCAACTTCGCCTATGTGAACGGCAGCGTGACCGGAGCATTCAACCCCAGCGGAAGCGCCAGCACTACGCTCTCCGTCGGCCTTCACCAGAACCCTGTCGCCGGGCATCTTTTGCTTTGTGGGGCGACCTGGCAATCGCCGACGGCAACGGCTTCGATGAGCGACCCGAACAACGGGGCCTGGAAGGCTGCGGGTTCTGCAAAGCCAGGCACAGGCGGTCTTTCTGGATACAGCGGTCAGATTTTCTATGTTCCCGCTGCGGTCAGCGCTCCGACCACGGTCACTTTGACCCTCAGCACCGCGGTCGTGTTTCGCAGTGTGGAATGCGCTGAATATTCTTATACCGGCTCGATCTCCTCGCCGGACGGGACGCCTCAATACAGCACGGTTGCGGCTTCCGGTGGCGTGGCGACGGTCAGTGGACTGACGACTACGAACTCGAGTGATTTGGTTTTTGCCGCGTGTTTGGGAGTCGACAGCACCTGCTCAGCGGGAACCGGATACACCCTGCACGACGATCCGAATTCGCTGAATACATCGAACGGATCGCTTGGCAACAGCTTTTACGCCAATACCGGTCAAACCATTGAAGAGAAAGTGGGAGTCGCAGCGGGAGCGCAAAGCGCCACCTTCAAAACCGGAACCAACACTGACAACGTGATCTTAGGCCTG
>DATJKY010000290.1:0-9755 GCA_035490955.1 Terriglobia bacterium
TCCGGTGGCCGCTTCGCACTTCACGACGTCGTCGCATCCGAGGGTGGACCCCTGCGTTTTCCTGTACCGTGGGCGCGAAGCGCCACGCAAAGTCATCTCCAGACGGGCGACGAAATGCGGGAGACCATCCTGCAGAGTGGATTCTCGTTCATTGCCTGGAGGGCGGGCGAGTTGCTGACGTGGGCACCTGCGCGTCGACGGCGCACGCTCGTGCGGCTGGCTTGGGTGTCGACGGCGGGATTCGTTCTTTTGCGCGCGTCGAACCTGTATGGAGATCCGTCTCCGTGGTCGCACCGGGCGAGCGCCCTGTTTAACCTGATGTCCTTCCTGAATTGCACGAAATACCCCCCATCGCTCCTTTTTCTGCTGATGACCCTGGGACCAGCATTCCTGCTTCTGGCATTTCTCGACGGCGCTTCGGAAGGCAAGTGGCGGGCTGCGCGGATCTTCGGAAGTGTTCCTCTTTTCTATTACCTCCTTCATCTGCCTCTTCTCCACGGTGCTGCCGTGCTGCTTTCCTATCTGAAGTACGGCAGTGCCGCGTGGCTGCTGCGAGGCCCTATTTTTTTGTCGGCGATGACGAAATCCCTCCCGGCCGGGTACGGTTACGGTTTGCCGGTTGTCTATGGAGTTTGGATTGGCAGTGTCGTCCTTCTGTACCCGCTCTGTCGTTGGTATGCCGGTGTGAGACGGCGCCGGCTCGAGTGGATCTTCCGCTATCTTTAGGTTCCCCCCGCACGGCGCCGCAGAAACCCGAAATTGCAATTACGCGAAAGCTTCGCGATGCTTTTCAACAAACTGCTCAACGGTCATCGGCGCTCGTCCGCCGATCGTCGAGACCAGATCGTTCATGCCCGCGAAGATGCCGTTGTGATGATCGATCGCAACCTCGTGAAGATGGGAGAGAAGGTAGGTGCTGCCCGCTGCACCCGCTTTGTCGGCATCGCCGTACATCCCTGCGGCGGTATTCTGGGCCGGACCATTCGGACGGCTGCTTAGGATCTGTGCAAACTGGTTGATATCGACCTGCTGATAGACGATCTCCCGGTTCAGAACGCGCCCGATCCTATCGGCGATTTCGGGGTGAGTCAGTTCCACGGCGCCGAACAGAGGATAGGTTTTGCCCTTGTGAGATTCGGGGTTCTCGAGCATGGCGACGATCACGCGGGCCTGGTCCTCCGCGGCAATCGGCGCATGACGGCCGGTGGTCCCGAAGGGTGCGAACATCTTTCCCTGACGGATCATGCCGGCCAGATAAAGCAGCCACTCGGCGAAGTAGGTGGGCCGGATGTGCCCGGTGGGAACGCCCGACCAGTCGAAGACACGTTCCGACAGCCAATGCTGCTGCGCGGCGCGGCTTTTGGCGTTCTCTCGCGCGGATTTCTGCGACATGTTCACGATGAACTCGACGCCGCTCTCCTTCGCCGCCTGGGCAAAGTGTGCGGTCGCCTGCACGATCCCCGGGCGAATCGGATAGCAGAAATACGCCCGCTGCACACCCCTCAGGGCGCTGCGCATTTCCTCAAACTCGAGAAAATCGCCGAAGACGACCTCGGCACCCAATTGCTTGAGACGTTCGGAACGATCATCCTGTCGATGCGCGAGTAGGCGGACGTGCCGCTTTTTCGCGAGTAATTGTTCGGCAGCTGCGCCTCCCGTGGCCCCCGTGGCCCCCGAAATCAGAAAGATTGGTTCACCCATTGCTTCCTCCTCGATGTGGTTTCCTTCTGGCTCGTCTGTCCTTTAGATGTCTGTGGGCCGTGACCGGTTCCCGGCCCGGATTGATTCGGTCGGAGACCTTCGGGAAATCGATCTCCACATCCGTAGCGACATTGAAATAGTTGGCAAGAATTTCAGGACCACGTGGCGAGAATTTCGGTGATCTCGGCTTCGGAATAGCCGGCCTTACGGACGGCACGGAGGTCGGACGGAGGCAACCTGGCCGCTTGTTTCGAGCACGCGCTCGGCGAAGGTCAGAGCCGCGGTGGTCCAGTCATTGCCTCGTTTCCCTCGCGGCTTGCGACGATCTGTTCGGGTTTCAGTCCCACAAGGTTCCCGATCACCGAGTGCGCCGACAGACCGTAATCGCAGTGGTTCTCCTGCGCGGTCACGAGCACCAGTCGCTCGCCCGTCTTGGCGTCGAGGAGCCCTCCGGCCAGTGCGCCGCTGAAGCCGAGATGCATCCCAACGTTGGATCAATCGAATATGATTGAGCGAACCAGAACAGTGTTCCAAATTGCCCTGCTGACTGACTTCTCAATCCGGCAGGCTCAGAGAACGCCACGCCGGGTACCGGAGCAGCTTCCCTTCACAGACGTTAGCCACGTAGCGGCGCTGGTAGGTGAATTGCATCACGCGTTTGCCCTGGCGAGCTTCTTCCGCCCATTTCGAACTGGTGTCAGGATTCTGCTCGATGCCGCTGAGGCGGAGAGACTCATAGTCGAAGTCGACCGCCCGCAACCTCTTCGATCGCGTCGGCTCAACCCGATACTGTCGCCCTTCCAGCTCCACCCAAGGTCGCTCGTCGACGAGCACCTGACGCCAGACTTCAATCAGGGTGTCACCCAGCGTCTTATTCATCGTCGATCCTATAGCGAATTGACCCTGTGTCGGGGCCTATGGAACCCCTTGAAAACAAACAAAAGCAGATTCCTCGCTTCGCTCGGAATGACAGGCGGGGGACTTTCATGCGTATTGTGGGCCGCAGGCGCATGTGACGCGCGGGATGACATGATCGGGCTTCTTCAGCAGCCTGCTAAATCACATCCAAGATCAACACCGGCGGCGCGACGGGCTCCTGCGCAATGACTGTTACATCACCGAGCATTTGCCGGACGCGTTCCACGCGCGTGCGGTCGTTGGAGTAAATGGCGCAGATTCGCTCTCCCGTCTCGACCGCGTCGCCAACTTTCTTCTCGAACACCAGGCCCACAGCGGGGTCGATCACCGAGTCCAGTCGATCGCGCCCGGCGCCGAGCGTCATGCTAGCGCGTCCGATGGTCCCAGCGTCCAGACCTGCCAAGTAACCATCCTCCCATGCCACCAGCGAGTCTTCGTGCTGGGCGCACGGAAGCAGGGAATAGTCTTCGACTACACGCGGGTCTCCACTTTGCCGGGAAATGGTCTGAATGAATTTTTCCAGCGCGTGTCCGCTCCTTATCACAGCATCGAACCGAGCCCGCCCGGCGTCGAGAGAGTCATCGACGCTGCCGAGCAAGAACATGTGGGCGGTGAGCTCGCGCGAGATCTCCACTAGATCCCTCGGGCCTCGTCCCTTGAGTGTCTCGATGCTCTCGATAACCTCCAAGGCATTGCCCACTGCCCAACCGAGGGGTTGGCTCATGCCGGTGATCAGGGCCCGGACGCGCTTGCCGCACGCCGTCCCAATCTGCACCATGCGCTCGGCCAGCGCGCGTGCGTCCTCGATTCGTTTCATGAAAGCGCCGGAGCCGGTCTTGACGTCGAGCACGAGCCCATCAATACCTTCGGCCAGTTTCTTGCTCATAATGGAAGCGCTGATCAGCGGGATGGAGTCCACGGTCGAGGTTACGTCACGCAGCGCGTACAGCTTGCGGTCTGCAGGCACGAGCTCCTCCGTCTGGCCTACGAGGGCCATGCCACACTCCGCCAGAGCCTGGCGAAACTCCGAAGGACTAAGCCGCGTGCGAAAGCCGGGGATCGATTCGAGCTTGTCGAGCGTCCCACCCGTGTGCCCCAGTCCCCGTCCCGAGATCATGGGGACCACCAGGCCACCCGCCGCTGCCGCAGGCCCGACAATCAGGGAAGCGTTATCGCCCACACCGCCCGTGCTGTGCTTGTCGATCTTGGGTTGAGCAAGCTCGGAGAAGTCGAGCGTTTGTCCGGAGCGCATCATGGCTTCGGTCAGGTCGGCGGTTTCCCGGGCATCCAGCCCGCGGAAGTAGATGGCCATCAAAAGGGCCGACGCCTGATACTCAGGGATCTCGTCACGGCTGTAACGTTGGATAAAGTCGAAAATCTCTTCGCGCTCGAGCGCAGCGCCGTCGCGTTTCTTTCGAATGATCAACGCGGCTTCCATAGTGGGCCGAGAATAGGTTACAGGGAATAGGTTACAGGGAACAGTTACGGCGAGCAGGTCACAGGTTGAAAGCTGCTCTTCCCCGTCCCCCGTTCCCTAGTCTAACAGGTTACAGGGAGCAGGTTACAGGTTATAGCCGCCGTTACCTGTCCCTGTTGCCTAGTCTAGCTACGGCGCAGGCGCAGACAGGCGATTTCGGAGGGACAGCCCACGCGGAGAGGAACAAGCACTTTGCCGATGCCCCGGCTCACGTAAATCTGGGTTCCGTGCAGGCGGTTCCAGCCCTCCACAAAGCGGCGTCCGAGCTTGGAACGGCCATAGACCGAACCCACTACGGGTAACCGTACCTGTCCGCCGTGGGTGTGTCCAGCGAGCACCAGGTCGATGCCGTGGGTGGCGGCGCGGTGGATCCCCAGCGGGTTGTGGCACAGTAGGATCTTGGGATCTCGGGCAGGAATGGAGCGCAACGCGCCCGGCAGGTCGTCTCCATTCCACCACAGGTCATCGACCCCCACCAGCCACAGCGGCGCGGAACCGAGACGCAGGGAGTAGTGCGCGTTGCGGAGCACGCGGATATGCTGGGCCTGCAAGGCCCGAGTCATCAGGTCAGGATCAACTTGAAAATCGTGATTGCCCAATACGGCAAAGATGCCCAGGCGCGCACGCAGCTTGCCCAAAGCCCGGGCCACTGGCCAGATGTAGGTGGTGGAGAAGGTGACGTAGTCGCCCGTCAACGCTACCACATCGGCCCGCAATTGATTGGCCAGGTGGACGGCCCGCTGCACGTCTTCGAGCGGGGTAAACAGGCTGTGATGGATATCAGTCAGATGGACGACTCGAAGACCATCGTGCGCCGAATGAAGCCGATGAAGCCGGATCTCGGTCTGGGTGATCTCCGGGTCAGGAGAGAATCCCGGCGGGACATTCGGCTCCCGGCTGCTGAGCGATAGCGTTGTGAGTTCCCGCCTTAGGAATCGCCTGCGAGCCGCGCCCCTCAACACGTCAGTCTCCGTTTCAACTTGGTCCGCGTCTCTCAGCGCGAGCGAGGGAAAAGACCTTGATCATCTCATCGTGGACCAATCCGTTGGAAGCGAAAACCTCGTCACCGAGAACGTTGAATGGCCTTCCCTCCAGGTCTGTCACCCGTCCACCCGCCTCCGTGACCAAGAGTGAGCCCGCAGCCTTGTCCCAGGGATTCAGTTTCAGTTCCCAAAAGCCCTCAAAGCGCCCTGCCGCCACGGAACAGAGGTCAAGAGCTGCAGAACCAGCCCGTCGAATCCCATGGGAGAGCATGGTGAAGCGAAGATAGAACTCAACGTTCAGGTCGTGGTTACTGGCAAAAGGAGGGAAGCCAGTGGCCAGCAGGCTTTCTGAGAGGCTGGCGGTCTTTGAGACATAAATGCGCTTGTTGTTCAGATAGGCTCCCACGCCGCGCTCGGCGGTGAAGAGCTCGTCGTGAACTGGGTCATAAACGACTCCCGCAATGATTTCTCCTTGATAGGCCAAACCCAGGGTCACGCAAAAGACAGGGAAGCCGTGGGCGAAGTTTGTCGTCCCATCCAGCGGATCGACGTACCAACAATAGTCAGAGTCCGTTTTTTGCCCTCCACCCTCTTCACCCACCACGGCGTGCTCCGGGAAGGAGGTGCGCAGGCGCTTGACGATAAGCGCCTCCGACCGTCGGTCTGCCTCCGTGACAAGATCGGACTTGCGCTTGTAGGAGATTTCTTGGGGATGCTCGAAGAGCTCGGCAAGCAGAGCTCCTGCCTCGCGCGCAATGTCAATCGCAGTGCTCAGATAACTTTGCATAACCTAGGGAATTCGGACTCGGGGTTGAAGGATTGTCAGATTCCCTACTCTCGATTCGCTACTCGCTACTCCCTTGTGTCTCTGTGCCTCTAATGGCCACCGCCAATGATTGGCCCTCGCCTTCGGCCCAAACCGCGCCGCCTTCGAAGTATTCCTTCTTCCAAATCGGCACGATCTGCTTCAGGCGGTCGATAGCGCAGTGGCAGGCTTCGAAGGCCACTCGCCGATGCTCTGAGGTAACGATAATGGCGACGCTGGTCTCTCCGATCTCGAGGCGGCCGACGCGGTGAATCATACCGACGCGATCGATGGCGTATTTCCGCTTGATCTCTTGCCCGATCTCCTCCATCTTGCGAATGGCCATCGGCTCGTAAGCCGTATACTCGAGGTACAGCGTCTTCCGGCCATGCGAGTGGTCACGAACGATGCCCTCGAAGGCCACCACCGCTCCATCTTCAGGCGCTTTTAGTTGTCGCACCAGCTCCGCAGTCGGGATAACCCCGCGGGTGATGCGATAAAAGTCCTCGCTGGCGCCGCCGCTGACCGGGGGCATGAAGGCCACTTCATCGCCGTCCCGCAGAGGCCAGGAACGTTCCGCGACTTCCTCGTTTACGGCCGCCAGCAGCGATTGCGACAATTCCCTGAGGCGAGGGAAGCGACTCTCGTAGTGTCGCCAGAGGCCGTCCAGGCTCTCGCCCTCCGGCAGGTCGAGTTGTTCCTGGTCGAATCCCGTCAAGTCTTGAGCGAAGCCGAAGAATAGCACCTTGATCTTCATACCAAATGATAGGGCCGAACAGCCTTCAGCCCACGGCGGGCCGCGCTCGGCCCTACGCACATGGACTCAAAGTTCGCTTCCCGAGCAGATGTGGAAGCTCTCCGGCTTTCGATATCCCGCATTTCCAGTATACACGGCTTCTCCAGGTGTCCGCCCCTAGGTTAGCGAGGCTAGCAAGGAAGCACCGGCCAAAGCGTGCCGGAACACCCGCCCACCGTTTGAGCACCTCGCCCACAGCCTAAGACTAAGTCGTGAGGTGTTATCGCGGACCTTCATTGTGTTGGTCATTCACATACCCTCCAGCCTCCAGCGCGCGTCGTCGATGATGAAGAAACTCGGCGAGGGAGGGATGGGACAGGTATGGCTGGCTGAGCAGATGGCTCCCATACGGCGGCAGGTTGCGCTGAAACTGGTCAAAGTCGGCCATGTACGACGACTCGGTACTGCAACGATTCCACTCCGAACGCCAGTCGTTGGCCATCATGGAGCACCCATCGATTGCCAAGGTGTTCGACGCAGGAGCGACGCGGGATGGCCAGCCGTACTTTGTGATGGAGTACGTGCCCGGCCTCCACATCACCGATTACTGCGATCAGAAGACGCCATCGATCATGGACTCGATCCAAGTGCCATCGAGGGTATTAGAGATGACCCTGATCTCGAATCGCTCCACGGCAATCCGCGCTTTGCGGCGCTGATCGCGCGTGCCAAAGAAGGTGCAGCCGCAGCCCAAAAGAAGCGATAACTCGCCGAAGTGGGCTCGCACTCCAGGGGAGGGGTGCCAAGAACGCGCCGGTGAGTCCACTGCACCCCGCGCCCGGCCTCGTACCTCGGCCACCCTGTCCCACGGGGCCCACGGGAAGAGGGAAAACCCCTCTCTTTCTCCGAGGGAGCTCGGGGTGCCTCCCTTCGGCTTCGCTTCTTTCGACTTTGCTATTGCGCCAGAGTCGAGGTGTAAGGGACGGTGAAGCCCTTCGACTTCGCTTACGGTTCGACTCTGTTCGTCCCTGAGCCAAGCCGAAGGGAGGGCCGGGGGCTAGTCGCCTTTCGCGGACGCTGTAGGCTACCGATTTCGCAACAGCTTTTGTCGGAATCTAGCCTTGACAAATAGCCTATACCGTGCTATAGCTCACTTCGGGGGAACGGAAGCGACGAGCACGAAAGACAGGTAGCGTCTATAGGCATGCCACGCGCCCCGACATGGGAAACTCAAATCAACAGATACGAAAATGACGGTCCCGTCCCCAAGGCCGAGCCAATGCCGATCGTCGATTGCCCGTGCGGACCAGGGAAAAGTTGGCTTTGGTTGGTGTGCTTCGTTGCGGTCATTGACCGCGCCGTGCTAACTTGAAAAGGTTTATCGGCCGTCCGATTTTCAGGGTGGGTGGTTGGAGTTATGATTCAAGCTTATGCCGAGCATGTGCCCAGAATCGCAGCTTCCGCCTATGTTGCTGACAGTGCAGATGTTATCGGTGATGTGGAGATCGGTGAGAACGCCAGCATCTGGTTCGCCACGGTGCTGCGCGGGGACATCGAACCCATTCGCATCGGATCGAGCAGCAACATCCAGGATGGGTCGGTGGTGCACACGATGGTCGGCTCGCCAGTGGTGGTGGGAGATTGGGTCACGGTCGGACATCGCGCGGTCTTGCACGGGTGCATGATTGAAAATCACTGCTTGATCGGAATGGGCGCGATTCTCCTCAACGACGTTCTGGTGGGCGAAGGTTCGATCATCGCGGCAGGGGCGCTGGTTCCTGAGAAAACCGTGATTCCTCCTCGCAGCCTGTATCTCGGGGTGCCGGCGCGTTTCAAGCGCGAGCTGGCGGAATCCGACCAGCAATTCATCCGCCGGCACGCGGCCGACTACTTAGAGTACAAGGAAGTCTACCTCGCCGAACGCGCCAAAGCGCGGTGAGCAGTAAAGTTGATGTGACCAAGCCAATACAGCCGATTCGTGCCGTGAAGGGGACACGAGACCTGCTACCATCTGAGACTCCCGTCTGGCAGAGGGTGGAAGAGGAAGCCAGGCGCGTGCTTGCCGCTTACAACTTCCGCGAGATTCGTACGCCTGTCCTGGAGCCTACGGAGCTTTTTGCGCGCAGTGTCGGCATCGACACCGACATTGTGACCAAAGAGATGTACACCTTCCAGGACCGCGGTGAAGAATCGCTGACCCTGCGTCCGGAAGCGACGGCTTCGGTGGTTCGCGCTTACATCGAGCACTCGCTGTACAACTCGGATCGCATCCAGAAGCTCTACTACCTCGGTCCCATGTTCCGCCGCGAGCGCCCGCAAAAGGGGCGGTTCCGGCAGTTCTATCAGATCGGCGCTGAAGTTCTGGGCTCCGAGAGCCCTGCCGTTGACGTCGAGGTCCTGGAGATGCTGGTCGCGTACCTCGGTAGGTTGGGCATTCAGGATTTTCGCTTGCTGTTGAACTCCGTCGGCTGTGGCGAGTGCCGGCCGGAATACGTCAAAGTGCTTCGGCGGGCGCTGGAAGATGTGAAAGCGCAAATGTGCGTGGACTGCCAGCGTCGCGCGGACACGAATCCCTTGCGCGTTTTTGACTGCAAGGTGGAGGCAGATCAGCCGATCATCGCCAAGTTGCCAGTGATCCTTGACCATCTGTGCCTGGAGTGCCGCCAGCATTTTAATTCCGTGACTCAGGGCCTCGAGCAACGGGAGCTGAGTTACGAGATCACTCCGAGGCTGGTGCGGGGGCTCGACTATTACACGCGGACCACGTTTGAGATCACCAGCGGCGCCCTGGGCGCTCAGAACTCCGTGCTCGGAGGTGGGCGTTATGATGGTCTTTCCGAGCTGCTCGGCGGCCCGCCCACACCGGGTTTCGGTTTCGCCATCGGCGAGGATCGGCTGGTTCTGGCCGTGGAGCCCACCGCGGCGGGCTTGGCGGCTGACGGCCAAGCGGTCGACGCTTACGTTGTCTGGATCGGTCACGAGGCCCTGAAACCAGCGGCGGAGCTCGCTCGCAGCCTGCGAAGGCAAGGAAGGCGGGTGGAGTTACCCTACGACTTCACAAAGCTCAAGAAGGCCATGGGTATCGCTAACAAGCTGAACGCCCGGTTCGCGGTGATCATCGGAGAAGCAGAGCTG
>DATJKY010000291.1:0-6715 GCA_035490955.1 Terriglobia bacterium
TGGCGGTAACGACGTTTGTGTCCGTGAAGGAAGTAACACTCACCAATATACATTGAGCGCGGCGGGCCCGTCAAGAGGCGCGACTTGGAGGATGGCGCGACTTGGAGGAACTCGCAGGGGTGCGCGACATAGAAGTTGGGATTTCGCTCGATGTTCCTGCGTCCGTGGTTGCGTAGTTGGAACGCTACGTTCAGTCACGACACGGAAGCCCCGCGAAGCGGGACACCGCCAATAGCCGTAGGTGCAACCTACGGACGCGTATGCCGAGAAACCCAGTCGGCCCTGGAGGGGCCGGACCTGCCGCGGCGATCCACGGTCAACCCCCGCCGGGGTTGAATGGTTTTGCCGTCCGTTGCCCGTAGGTTGCACCTACGGCTATTCATGGACTGGCCCCTCCGCGGGGCCATTTAACTCCTTGATCGTGCGTAAGAGGCGAATGATCCATATTTACCCAAAACCGTGGATGCTTCATTGTAACCCATTGATAGCATGGAATACACATCGAATTGGGAATGGAATCTAAAGCCTGCTGTCATACATATTTCTCGGAAATGAGGCCAGAAATCCCCGTAACACATTGATATCATTGTGCATAACAACATTGGCTTTGTTTCTCGCCTTTTCCTTGTATTCTATTGATATGAAATCCTTTAGCTCCATTGGGTTTGTTTTACCTCTCTCTTCAAGACCCAGCTTCCAATGTCCAGTTTCGAATTTCCAGTTCGCAGTTTCCAATTTCTTAATTTCCAATTTTCAGTTACCAGTTTTTTCCTTGCCGTTTTCCCCTTGAGTCGGGTGCGACGGCCAGTTCCTCTGTTCTTGTGATGGCCGGATTCTTCGAAGAAAAAAAGATCCTTCGGTCGCCGTGGCGACCTCTAGATGACCTGTCATTCCGAGCGAAGCCCCCACACCGTATGGTGCAGGGCGAAGCGAGAAATCTGCTTTTGGTTGCGGCCAGCAGGCCGGGCTGTACATCTTCTCGATTATAACCTGAAGATTATATTTGTCAAGAGGGTTACTAAAATAAATCTGCTGCGGCAGGCCCTGAATGGTCCGCCGGTGCGAGGACGATTCGAAATCTCTAGCCTACTTTGGCTTCAAGAAATCCCAAAACACGCTAGCCCCCTTCGGCGTCTAAGTCCTATGTCGTGTGAGCGGTAAGCCCACTTCGAAGGGGCCCTGAGTACGACAAAAAACAGGGTTTGACGGCGTAGAATTTCCTCCCCAAAAGGGGATTTTGCCGCTAGCCTGGTGGGGAGGACTTGGCCCCGTGAACTCGAGTTTGCCTCTCGTAGAGGCCGGCTTCAGCCGGGGCAGTGTCCTGGAATCACGTGAGAGAGCGGGGTCAATAATTGCTGGAGTGGGGCCGGGACTCACCGCAAAAAGGAGGTCAAATCGCGATGGGTTTCTCCCGGCCCGCGCTCCATCTTGTACTAATAACTCTACCAGTTTCTCGTTACCTTGTCTGTGACGCTCATCACATTCGTAAGGTCGGTGGGGCGGCGGGCACCAAGAGCGTGCCCTTGCCCACGGCTACGAAACCAGGATGGTGGCGCCGGCCCTTGAGAAGTATGCGCAGGGTCCTCCGTGCCAGCGTAACGTTCGAGCCGGGCGCGCGAACTGCGTGGCATATGCATCCGCTCGGGCAGACGCTAATCGTAACGGCCGGGTGCGGCTGGGTTCAGCTCTCGGCTCTGAACGGGGTTCGAACCTTTGCCACCACCGAGGTCGGTGTGTGACGGAGGTCACCGACAATCGAACCTCGGAAGAGTGATTATGTGGGGCGGAACGACCATGCGACCCTTCACCTCCTTGCCGAGGCCGATGCTCCTGACGTTGGCGGTCCTCTTCGCGGCCGCGACCGCAACCTACAGCGTCATCTGGCTGTTCCAGATCCGCCACGCCATGGTCTTCGCAGGGATTACGAGCCTTCCTTACTCGAAGGCAAGCCGCTCCCTGGCGGTGGGCGGCGTAGTTCGTGGCAGTATTGCCGAGCGGGTCGGGTTGCAGGCTGATGACCGCATTGTGGCAATCAATGGCAGAACGCTCGAGACCCTCGTTCCTTACTACGAGGAACTCATCGTAGCCCCCAGCGACTCCGTGGAACTCACCGTGGAACGGGTAGGTTCCTCAGGACAGCGCACGCTATGGCTCCCCTTACGGGGCAAAGGCACGCCAGCACCTACTTGGCTGGAAGCTCTGCTCTCCCGGCCGATCGCCTATTACCCTCTTTTCTTTCTGGTAGTCGGTCTCGCCGTTCTGTTCCTAAGATTCGACGACGCCAACGCCTGGCGTCTGGCGTTGCTGTTTGCCGGCTTCATCGGCGTAGCGCCGCTGTACGAGGGCGCGGTTCCGGCCTCCTTGCGCGGCTTCGCTGTCTTTTACCAGATCACTGCGGTCTGGCTAGCGTACCCCATGTTCTACTATTTTTTCGCCGTTTTCCCCGCCCGTTCCCCGCTTGAGCGAAGGCTGCCGTGGCTGAAGCACTTGCTGGTGGGGGTAGCGTTAGCGATTGGGATTCCTACCGGTCTTCGCTGCCTGGTAGCGGGCGGATCTCTGCCGGTGTACGTCGGGGTCTATTGGCCCGGCACCGCTCTCCAGCGCACGCTGCAGTCCTGGCAGCGGGGGCTGGCTCTTCCCAACCCCCACGACTGGCTCAGAAGCGGCGGGCCGTTCCTGCTTCTATGCTGGGTGCTCGGCTTCGCTTCTCTCGCCTGGAATAGCCTTCGGCCGGTGAACGCGGAGGTTCGCCGCAAGACCCGTGTGATTGTGTGGGGTGCCATGGTTGGCGTGGGTCCTTTGTTCCTGCTGATGCTGGTGGGATTTGTAGTGCAATTCCAAGTCCCGCCGGCCCTTTTCCTGTTATTTGTTGTGCTTTTCGCGTCAGTCCTCCCTCTGTCGGTAGCCTACGCCGTGGTGAAGCACCGGGTGCTGGAGGTTCCCGTGCTGGTTAAGCGGAGTGCCCGCTATCTGCTGGTGCAGCGCGGCTTCGTGGTCGTGCACGTTCTTCTAAGCGCCGCCGTCACGCTCCTATTCGCTGTGGCCTTGTCGCACCTTTTCCGGCCGGGCACGCCGTTGGCCACCCCCGCCGGACTGACCAGCGCCGTACTCTTCGGCTCCGTGCTGGCCATGACCGGGGTGCGAATTCACCGGCGCGTCACCTACCGCATCGACCGCGCCTTCTTCCGTAGTGCCTATGATGCCCGCCAGGTTCTCGAGCACCTGGCGGTCGAAACTCGAGCGGCAAGAACCCGGCAGGAACTCGCCGGTCTACTCGAACGAGAGATCAAGCAGGCGCTGCATCCCCAGTCGATGGCCGTCTATTTGAGGACCACTGATGAAGACCGATTGTCGGCCGCGACCAATGGGATGCCAGGGCTGGAGAGTCTTTCCGTCGAGTCACCGCTCCTGGCAGAGATAGCGCGCCGCGGCCAACCTTGGGAGGTCCCCCCGCCGAAAACGGGTGGTGCGGTTCACTCTGACCCATCGTTTGCCGTGCTGGCGCCGTTTGGGGCCGAGTGCCTGGTGCCAATGCTGGGTCACGACGGCGGGTTGACGGGCCTGCTCGTGCTGGGCCCGCGACTCTCCGAGGAGCCGTACTCACGCGAAGACCGGCGGCTGCTGGCTTCCGTGGCCACCCAGGCGGGAGCCACGCTGGACAACATTCGACTGGCCGAGCAAATGGCGGAGCGCATCGAGGCGGAGCGACGCGCTGCCGAAGAGCGCATGGAAGCCGAGCGCCGCGGGGCACGCGAAATGGAGATCGCCAAGCAGGTGCAGGCCAGGTTGTTCCCACAAAAGCTGCCGGTGCTCCGCACCCTCGAGTATGTGGGTGAGTGCCTTCAGGCTCGACAGGTGGGTGGTGATTATTACGACTTCCTGGAGCTGCGCTCCGGGCGTATGGGCATCGTGATGGCTGATATTGCCGGCAAGGGGATCTCCGGGGCCTTGCTGATGGCCAACCTGCAGGCCAACCTGCGCAGCCAGTACGCCGTGGCCCTGGAGGACTTGCCGCGACTGCTCCAGTCAGTGAATCGCTTGTTCTACGAGAACACGTCGGAGGAAAGCTATGCCACGCTGTTCTTCGCCGACTACGATGACGCCTCTCGCCGTTTGCGCTACGCCAACTGCGGCCACAACCCACCCCTCTTGATGCGTGCTGGTGCCCGGGTGGAACGTCTGGCGCCGACCACGACCGTAGTGGGACTCTTCCTTGACTGGGAGTGCCCGGTCGGTGAAGTCACGCTGGAGTCCGGTGACCTGCTGGTGGTCTACACGGACGGTGTCACCGAGGCTGCTAACTCCGACGGCGAGGAGTTTGGCGAGGAGCGACTCATAGAGGTCGTCCAGGCGCACCGGCTCGCGTCGGCCGGAGCGCTGCTGAAGATCATCAGCGCCGAAGTGCAACGCTTCGGTTGCGGCGAGCAGGCCGATGATCTGACCCTGGTCGTGGCTAAATACTTGTGTTCGTAAACATCACATTGTAGTTGCTAAAGCAAAATCAGGAGGGTCGCGCATGCCGAAGTATCTTGTGCAAGGTTCGTACACCGCTGATGGTGCAAAGGGACTGCTGAAAGACGGTGGCTCCAAGCGTCGGGCTGCCGTGGAGGAGATGGCCAAGTCGTATGGCGGCAAGGTGGAGGCGTTCTACTATGCCCTCGGAGACTCGGACGTGTTCGTGATTATAGATGGCCCGGACAACGTAACCGCGGTCGCCGCCTCCCTTGCCGTCAATGCTGTTGGGGCCGTCCGGCTGAAGACGACCCCTCTGCTCACCGCCGAAGAGATGGATCAGGCGGCGAAAAAGGGCGTCACCTATAGACCGCCTGGGGCATGATAAGCCGGCTGTGTCTAAAGGAAGCCGTTGAGGCGGAATCAGATGACCGCGTCAGGGGCGAGCGCGCCTCGAAGGCGACCCGCGTCCAGACGTGGCCCTGAGTTCGGCCAGAATCGGCGGGGCTGCTACTGTCTATAGGGCCTTGATGCTGTCTATCTACTCGGTGACAGAAGGCCGCAGGTCGAATCAATTGCGCAGGGATTGTTGCGCTTTTCATCCGAGGCGTCGCAGGAAGTGCCAATTAGCGACTCCTCTTCCAGCGCTTCCAGGCCCATAGGGTGAGTTGAGAAATTCCCACACCGGTTAGAAATGGCAGGACTACATGTAGCATGTCAACTCCTGATCAATCTCCTGTAGTCGGTCGATGAAGGCTTCGAGCTTCTCAGTCTTCTCAGTTTCCGCTCTTCCCGTCTGTAGCATGGCTTTTGTACACTAGCCCTTTCATGTTGCAACCCGCCAGCACATCATCCAGCAACTTAGCGTCGGCCGGGTAGAACGATACCAAGCCCTTCAAGTAATCCTCGTCGCCGTTCAGCACACCCACGACCTTACCCTGCTCCAGATCGATAAGAGACGAGCCGGACGCACCAGGCCCCTCCGCTATGGAATCCACGTAGTCGTAGGGCCACAAGGGTGGGTGTAGAAGAACCCCGTCGACACGCCGGCCCGCCATTGTTCCCACTACCCACACCAAGCCGTACATGCCTGGGAAGCCGGCGTACCTCACAGACGCACTCATTGCAATCTTCCGTGCGTCTCCGAGAGGCACGAAAGTGTGGCGGTCCGGGGATTCAAAAGAGAAACCGCGAAATCGTCCGGGCACCAGAAGTCTCCTCCTGTCCGAATGGCGTAGAGCAGTAGGCTCATTTCTTCCTCTCTGTCACTGATTTGCCATTCGGCAGTACTTGCAGCTCCACGCATTGTTACGACGCGAGGTAGTCGCCGCCTGGCTTAAGACGGTCAAGGGTTTTCTTGCCTTCAGTCGCGAGCTCCGCCCAATAGGACCGGCCCTTCGTGGAGTAGGAGATGTCGACACAGACGAGACAGACGGTTCGGTGTTCGGGCACTGGACACCCACAACTCGAACAACGGGGGGAATCTGGAGTCGGAGTCATTGTTAGCAAGTTCGCAGTCATCAGCTCCGAGCAGAGGCGACAACGCGAGATTTGCTGGCGTTCGGGGTCAAGGGCGGCTCCGCAAACCAGGCACGTTGCGGAGTCTTCGTTGTCGAGAGGGGCGAACATTTTTAGATCTCCCTGAGTCGCGGTCGATAGTTGCGCGCCGAGAAGCGCTTAGTCTTGGGAAGCTCCTAGCCGACGAAATTCGGTGAAGTTCTCGGCACCAAAACCTTCTAGAACACATTACCCTATAGATACTTGTTCGTCAATAGGGTACTAGTCGGTTAAGTAAGCAGGGGTTGGACTGTTCCGTGCTCCCAGGAGGGGAGCAGCATGAGTAACCATAGGTGGAACCCACGCTGCGCGTGCCTTTAAGAGCATCTCGGCCCTGGAGGGGCGAACGGTGCGACCCCCTGCAGGGTCGGTCCCTTAAGGGCTTTAGGTCTAGTATATCGGCGTAAGTGATAATCGATTTTGGGTTTTGGATTAAAGAACCGCGTGTGGTCGCCCTCCCTCTTCAATCCAGAATCGAAAACCCAAAATCCAAAACACAGAGAAACTGCAGGCCAATCGCGGCCGGCGAGGAATCACACCGGCGTCATTCCACCTTATTTCCAAGCAGAGCATCGAAAACTCATTCGGCCACCGCCGGACCGCTCCCGGCGGCCACCCGCTCCAGGCCGCTTCCATCCGGATGGACCCTCCACACGCCGAAGCCGCGCGTCTCCAGACGCCGGAAGTACAGCCAGGCACCGTCAGG
>DATJKY010000292.1:0-14015 GCA_035490955.1 Terriglobia bacterium
GGCGGCAACATTCAGAAGGGAGTTCGACTTCTTGAACAGCTCGGCTGCACGATCGTTCCGATCAACCTGCCCCACACCGAGTACGCCATCGCTTGTTACTACATTATTGCCACCGCCGAGGCGAGTTCCAATCTGGCGCGGTATGACGGGGTTCGCTACGGGTTTCGATCGAGCCGATACGCGGACCTCCGCGACATGTATGAGAAGACGCGCGATGGCGGCTTCGGAGCCGAGGTCAAGCGGCGCATCATGCTAGGCACTTACGTCCTCAGCTCCGGTTACTACGACGCTTACTACTTGAAAGCCCAGAAAGTCCGGAATTTAATTATGCGTGACTTTCAGGAGGCCTTCGATGAGGTAGACGTCATCGTAACGCCCACCTCACCTATTCCGGCTTTTCGAATCGGCGAGCGCGTAGACGACCCGTTGCAGATGTATCTTGCCGACATCTACACCGTCACAGCGGACCTCGCCGGCATACCCGGCATCTCCGTGCCCTGCGGAAACACTCCGGGCCACCCGGCACTGCCGGTGGGCATGCAACTGCTGGCCAAACACTTTGACGAAGCCCGACTGCTTCAGGTGGCTCACGCCTTTGAGAGGGCTGGCGGATTCCAGACCAATTAGTGGGTCGCCCTTTCGGAGCTAAAGGGAATCGTGTCTGACCGTCGGCAATGGGCTGGCGCGGCTCTGCCGCCTGCTGTGCTGAAAGCCTTTCGGCTTTCCGGCAAGAAGCCGAACCAAAAACTCTATTGTTTTCCTCTTTTTGGCCCCTGGGCCGGAAAGGCTGAGCCTTTCAGCACAGCAGGCGGCAGAGCCGCGATTGCGCTATACTGTGGGGGCGCCACGGCGTTGCGCGTCTCAAGAGATGAAGACCGTCGTAGTCGGCGGACACACGCGAAACATCGGCAAGACCTCGGTTATGGCCGCCTTGATCCACGGCCTGCAGTGCCTTGACTGGACTGCCGTGAAGATTACCCAATACGGTCACGGCATCTGTTCTCGAGACGGAGAGCCTTGTGGGTGCGCGCCAAAGCAACATGCTTTTGTTCTAAGCGATGAGCGGGATGCGCGCGGTCGTTGGGACACTTGTCGATACCTGGCGGCGGGGGCCCGGCGCGCGCTCTGGCTGCGCGTTCGGCAAGGCCAGTTAGGGGAGGCTTTTCCGGCGCTGTGCGCAGAGCTAGGCGCGGACAATCACGTGGTGATTGAAAGCAACAGCATTCTGGGGCTTTTCCGGCCGGATGTTTATCTGGTGGTGCTCGATGGTTCCGCCCGCGACTTCAAGGCTTCGGCGCTGCGCTATCTCCCACTGGCGGACGCGCTGGTTTCCGTTGAATCGCGAATCGATGCTGCTGCTTGGCCCGGCCTCGATTCCCGGCTGTTGAGCCATAAACCGGCTTTTCCCGTCACTTCGACCAGATACACGAGCGCTGATCTCTGTCGCTTCGTGTGGAAGAAACTCGGTTTGCCAGACAATGACTTGGGGTTGGTGGGCTCAACCTCTACCACTGAAAAGGAGCAAACGTGTCCGCGCTGAGTAAGGTGGAGATCCAACAAGAGCTCAAAGGTATGCTGGGTTGGTCCCACGCCGGGAAAGCGCTCCATAAGAGGTTTACGTTCAAGTCTTTTATGGCGGCCATCGGTTTCGTCAGCCGACTCGCTGAGGCCGCCGAAAAAGCCGGCCATCATCCGGACATCACTGTCAACTACAACTTGGTGACCCTCTCGCTTTCGACCCACAGCGAGGGGGGCGTCACCGAAAAGGACTTTCAACTGGCCAAGGAGATTGATGGATTGGCAAGTTGAGTCATTGAACCATTGTGGAAACTGACTTGTGGTGGCCGGCGAATGACTCAATGGCTCGATGATTCAATGACTCAATGCTCTGATGCCGACTATCTTCCAATGGGTTCATGTAGGAGCGGCCGTGATCGGCGTCGGCGGCATGGGATTTTTGGTCATTGTTCTTCTGCCTTCCCTCAGCGTGCTAGCCGCCGAGCAGCGTGACCAGCTAGCCCAGGCGGTTATGAGAAGATTCCGCTGGGTCAGTTGGACGGCGATCGTCCTGCTCCTGGTCTCGGGGTTGTATAACGTGAAGCCCGTCTGGGAAGCGCCCTGGGGACCCTACTGGAGGCTGCTCACCGTCAAGATAGTTCTCGCCCTCCCGGTATTTGCGATTTCGCTCGCCCTGACGCTGCCGCTCAACTTTCTGGAGCGGTTTCGCGCCTGGCGCAGACTGTGGCTGACGCTGGCGTTTGCCCTGGCCCTGATTGTTATTCTCATCTCTGCTCACCTCCGGCGGGCCTGAATGCCTGATCCTATCTTGAGCCCGCTGGCTGATGTCCATCTCTCGCGAGGGGCCGCCCTGGCTGAGTATCACGGGGCCCTGGTGCCGGCGCGGTACGACGACTCGAAGGCGGAGTACGCAGCGGCGAGGAACGCCGCGGGCATTTTTGATTTTTCATTTCGCGCGCGACTCGCTGCCCGAGGACCCGATCGAGTCAGCTTCCTTCACAACATGCTGACGAACGACGTGAAGAGCCTGGAGCCAGGCCAGGGCATGTACGCCGCACTGCTGGACGTCAAGGGCCATATCCTGGCGGACTTACGCGTTTACTTGGAGCCGGACCAGGTGCTACTGGAAACCGACGTGGACCTGATCGACAAAGTCATCAATGTGCTCGAACGCTACATCATTATGGATGACGTCACACTGGAACGCCTGAGGTGGTGGGGCTTAGCTGTGCAGGGTCCGCAGTCACGCGCGCTGCTCGAAAGCAGCCTACGACGAGGACTGCCCTGGCGCTCGGAGTTCGGCCATCAGCGGGGTGAGTACGCCGGCCTGCCCCTCCACATCGTGCGCGTCAGCAGTACAGGAGAGGAAGGCTACGAGCTGTGGGTTCCGCTGGATGACGATACCAGGAAAGCTAAGGCTTTGTGGGAGACTCTGCTGGCCAGTGCACCCGGCTTGGCGGCTCTCCCCTCCGGGACCGAAGCCCTGGAAATGCTTCGCATCGAGGCGGGCATACCACGCTACGGCGCCGATTTCGCTGAAGACACCCTGCCCCTGGAAGCGGGTTTGCTGAACGCAATCAGTTTTGCGAAGGGTTGTTATCCTGGTCAGGAAATTGTGGAGCGGACGCGCAGCCGTGGGCATATCAATTGGAAGCTGATGGGTGTAGCCGTGGACGCTGCGGTTCCGGTCGCGCCGGGAGAAAAACTGCTTTCCGAGGGAAAGGAAGTGGGCGAAGTAACCAGTGCCTGCTTCTCACCATTGCTGGATCGACCCATCGCACTCGCCTACTTGCGGCGTGAAGTCTCGGAACCCGGTACCCGGCTTATCCTTGCCTCCGGGGCGGCGGCCGCCATACACGAGCTTCCCTTCCGGAGAAGGAAGAAGTAAGAGAAGCAAGAAAGCAGATCCCTTAGCCGGGGTGCGCATAAAAGTTAGGAGCGCGGAAAATCGCGATGGCCCGCAAGGGGCCAGTCCATGAATAGCCTGACTTCTTGCTTCCTCCTTCTGGCTTCTGCCGTGGCGGTTTCTTGATCCTTCTGCGCTTTGATGAAACAATGGTCCCTAGGTCCGATGACCCAATGGCGAAGGGGCCGATACGATGAATCACGAAGAACGCCTGGCCGACGTCGAACGCATTCTGGCCGAGCTGGCCTCTACGGTTCGCGTCCTGGGCGACCACCAGCGGCTCCTCGGTCAGCACCAGATCAGACTCGAAGAAATGCAACTGCAAATGGGATCCAGGATCGTCGAGCTCACCGACAATCAAGCCACTATTCAAGCAGCCTTGCAAGCACTGGGCACCAAGATCGTCGAACTGACCGGCAACCAAGCGACCACTGAAGCGGCCTTGCAAGCATTGGGGGGCAAGATCGTTGAACTGACCCGCAACCAAGCGACCACTGAAGCGGCCTTGCAAGCACTCATCGCCCAGATCGACCGCTTTATCAGTGGCCAGCAGCGCGACGGACACGAGTAGCGGTACACCGACGGTGGCTACTCGTTAATGGTCAGCCAGCGGCCAAAAAGGCGGCGCTCGGGGTTTGGGATTCGCCGGTTCGGGAGAAGGAACGAAACCCCAACGCCGAAATCCGAAGCTCGTCTTCAGCAACTAGCGACTAGCGACTGCCTTTGTTGGGCCCAGAGCTCGACGTAGGGCAGGAGTTCCCTCATCATCGCCCGAAATTGATCAAGGTCCAGTGACTGCGCGCCGTCGCTCAGCGCCTTTTCCGGGCAGGGGTGAACTTCCACCAGCAGGCCGTCGGCGCCAACAGCGGTTGCGGCTCGTGATACCGACGCCACTATCGAGCGCCTGCCAGTGGCGTGACTGGGATCCAGGATGACCGGCAGGTGCGTGAGTTCGTTGAGTACCGGAATGGCAGCGACGTCGCACGTATTGCGTGTGGCGGTCTCAAAGGTGCGGATGCCGCGCTCGCAGAGGATCACGCTGGGGTTGCCGTGAGCGGTGACGTATTCGGCCGACATCAGTAATTCCTTGAGGGTTGAACTCATCCCCCGCTTCAAAAGAACGGGCCGTCCACACTTGCCCAGGCTCTTGAGCAGGGCGAAGTTCTGCATGTTGCGCGCTCCCACCTGCATGATGTTGGCGTACTCGGCCACCAGGTTGACGTCGCGATCGCTCATCACTTCGGTGATGATGGCGAGGCCTGTAGCCTCCCGCGCCTTGGCCAGCAGCTTCAGGCCTTCCAGTTCCAGGCCTTGGAAGTCATATGGCGACGTGCGCGGTTTGAAGGCACCCCCGCGCAGGACCTTGGCCCCGCTCGAGGCTACACCTTCGGCGGTCTCCATGATCTGCTTCTCGCTCTCCACCGAGCATGGGCCCGCCATCACAATGAATTCGTCGCCCCCAATCTCGCAGCCATCGATGAGGATCCGGCTGCGCTCTTTCTTGAATTCCTTGCTTACAAACTTGTAGGGGGCGGAGATGCGCACGGCGCGCTCCACCCCGGGTGTAGCCTCCAGCGATTCCAGGCAGGCCGTGACGTCGCCGATCCCCACAGCGCCGATCACCACGCGTTCCTCGCCCACAATGGAGTGCACCTTGTAACCAAACTCCCGGATACGCTCGCAGACGTGTTCGATTTCCTCAGGAGTAGCGTGCGGTCGCATGGAGATGATCATGGTTGGTTCCTCCTCGGAAACAAAAAAACCCACTCATTTCGAGTGGGCTGGCTTCTGAAACCTTGTCTTTTTCTAGACCAGCGCCACTCTAAACGCTTGGGGCAAAATAATAGCCCCAAAAACGGAACCGAAACGAGTTGGCGAAGGCGCTGGACATCAGAACCACAATCTACACAAGAATCCTAATTCAAGATTCTAGCTCGTTGCCTGAGACACCGCCTGCTTGAACGACCCCTTCTGCTGCTCAATCTTCTTTTGCACCAGCATCAGGGCGTAAAGCAACTGCTCGGGACGAGGAGGACAGCCGGGTACGTAGACGTCGACGGGGATGTATTGGTTCACGCCCTGAACGATGGCGTAGTTGTTGAAAACGCCCCCCGAGGTAGCACAGGCGCCCATGGAGATCACCCACTTGGGCTCCGGCATCTGCTCATAGAGTTGCTTGATGACCGGCGCCATCTTCTGTGAGACTCGTCCGGCAATAATCATCAGGTCTGACTGCCGCGGCGAGCCGCGAAAGACTTCCGACCCAAAGCGGGCGATATCAAAGCGCGAGGCGCTGGCGGACATCATCTCGATCGCGCAACAGGCCAGGCCGAAACTCATCGGCCAGATGGACGACTTGCGGGCCCAGTTCACCACTTTGTCGAGCTGGGCGAAAATGAGGCCCTCGAAACCAGACGATTCATTTGAAGTCTTCAGCCCTTGACTCATACACTTGTTAGTATATCAGTTCCGGCAGTCACTTCACACGTGGAGCAAGATCTTACCGAAGAAGTCTCCGCTTTCCATCTTCTGCTGGGCGGCGGCCGCCTCGCTCAACGGAAACGCCGAGTCGATTACAGCCTTCAGCTTCCGTTGCCCGATGAATTTGAGCGCCTCCGCGAGCTCGCCCTTGCCGCCCATGAACGATCCGAGAATGGTGCGCTGCCGGCCGAAGAGCGCCTGCATGTTCAAGGTCACCATCGGCCCTGAGGTTGTCCCGCAGGTTACCAGGCGTCCGTAGGTGGCGAGGGAGTCGAAGCAAGCATCCCAAACGGCCGCGCCCACGTGCTCAAAGACCACGTCGACGCCCCGCTTGTTGGTGAGTCGCCGCACTTCCTCGGCGATAGACTGCTTCTTGCGATTGACGACCGCATCGGCGCCCAAGGCCCGCGCTTTATCGAGTTTCTCATCCGAGCCGGCCACAGCGATCACCCTCGCCTGCATCAGTTTCGCCAGTTGGATGGCGGCGCTGCCAACCCCCGAGCCTGCGCCAATCACCAGAACGTCCTCACCGGGTTTGAGTTGAGCACGAGTGATCAGCATGTGCCATGCGGTGACGAAGACCAGAGGCACAGCCGCTGCCTCGTCGAAACTGAGATCGCCCGGGATGGGGATTACATTGACTTCCGGCGAGCTCACGTACTCGGCATAGCCACCGTCCACCAGGACGCCAAAAAGCGTGTAGTCGCGGCAAGCGCTGTCCAGTCCTTTGAAGCAGGCCTCGCAGTGGCCGCAACTGATGCCGGGCGACAAGAGCACGCGGTCGCCGGGCTTAACGCGCGTTACCAAGGCTCCGATCTCGACCACTTCGCCTGCGATGTCGCTGCCCACGATGTGCGGCACAGGCAACATGCAGGCAGCCACACCTACACGGAGCCAGAGGTCGAGATGGTTTAGTGCGCAGGTCTTAACCCTTACCAGGACCTCGTTCGCCTGGATCTTGGGATCGGGCGCGTCTTCGTACTTCAGAACATCCGGCCCGCCATGCTGGTGAAATCGGACGGCTTTCATCGGTATTCTTCGTTAGGTCTCAAGCAGGCGGCAGCCATTGATCCTCGGAAGTACGAAAGTACCATCGGTCTAGATTATCTGGCAGACGATAACTAGGCGAGTAGAAATTTGGCAGTTGAATTCGCCACCGGAGGTCGTCGATGAAACGCTGCCCTTATTGCCGTAACCTGAATGATCCCGCCGCCATCCAATGCCGCGTGTGTGAGAACTTTCTGGTTTCACCGGGCGGTACCATCTGTTGTCCGGTCAAGCCAATGCTGGTTGGACCAGAGAAGGCGCACGGAATGAGGAACAAGGCCCTGGCAGCAGTTGCTGTGGGGCTGCTTGTCAAAGTCTATTGGGGCGGCTACGGTCCGTGGCCCGTCGTCGATCACCCCACGCTTGTCAGTTTTCGTGCGTGGTTGGAGCCATGGCTGGTCTACGGTGGGACCGCCGGCTATTTCCTGGGATTCCTTCTGCGATGGATTTAGCGGACCACACTCCATCCTGTGCCTCTCACGCGCCGCCATCGGAGATAGGTTCGCTCCTGTGAAGAACTTCTGCCTCGTTGAGCAGTTCCTCGGCGACTTGCTCGCACGCGGGCCGAAGCCAGGAAGTGTCCGGGCAGGATGGACCCTGCACGATGAGGCGATCAAAGAGGAATTCGGCCAGTTCTTGTTCGGTGAATGTTCGGGACACGATCGCTTCCTCCCACCGTTCTAAAGCGTTCCGCTCACTATCGGGTGAGCGTGCGCAGCATTATACTCCAGACCCAGATTCTGCGTCCGACCACCAAAGCAGCAAGGCAGCGCCTAGTAGGCTGCTGAAAAAACCTCCGAGCATGTCATCCTGAGCGGAGCGAAGGATCTGCTTTTTGTTTGTTTTCAATGAGGAACAGCAGATGCTTCGCTGCGCTCAGCATGACAGATACCCTCTTTCAGCAGCCTGCTAGCCTAGACTAGTCTAGTAGATCGATTCATTTTCTTGGGGAGAAGAGCGGGGTGAAACCTTGGCGGCTCTCCTTAATTCTTCATTTTTTTGGACCCCAGTTGCCATAAAGGCTGAGCCTTTCCGCCCTTCGAGAAGCTCAGGGGCGTGAGCGATGTCGAGCGGCAAGTCAGAGTGTCAAGCTGGGGGCCCCCGGAGCAGTTAAGCCTAGGACGACAGGACGATCCCGTCGGTGGCGTTCTCCGTCGCTTCGAGCTAAAATAAATGGGGTTATGGAAGAACGCGATTTCTTTGACGAAAGCAAAACGCTGAAGCCGGCGAATCTCAACTGTTTTCACTGCCACCAGAGCGAAAGCTACGAGGTACGCTGGCTGGTGCGCACCAAGAAGAAGGCGCTTCGCGGGGGCGCGGACGAGCGCGATCGGGCGCGATTCGCTAACGCGCGCTCTTACATGCTGCGTCGCGACGACGTGATGCAATGTAAGAACCCGCGGTGTAAGAAAAGATTCGAGATCTCGGGTCTCCAGTCGGTGGTCTTCATCTGATTCGAAGTCCGAGTGCAGCTGTTGCGCGGACTCCAAACTTCCCCTAATCCAAACGGTGCCTAGGGTTGACCCCTACGGTTCTGCTCCCGAAGATTTTTTTATGCTGACGGCGGCCTCAATGGCCGCCGCAATCTTTGAGGCATAATGTTCAACCGCCTCCGCGTCCTCGGCTTCCACCATGACGCGGGCCAGGGATTGAGTGCCGGAATAGCGTACCACCACCCGGCCTCGTTTGCCGAACTGGCGCTCGAACTCGGCGATCGCCTGGGCCACCTCGGGTATCGAATCAAGCGGTACTCGTTCCGCCACCGGGACGTTGCGGATGACCTGCGGAAATGGCTGCAAGCCTCGCACGAGTTCGCTCAAGGGTTCCCCAGTCTCTGCCAGCAGGATCAAGAGCTGGAGCATGGTCACAATGCCGTCACCGGCTAAAGAAATGTCGGAGAAGATGATGTGACCGGAGGGCTCACCGCCCAGGTTGATTCCGGAGCGCTGCATCTCTTCCAACACGTACTTATCGCCTACGGGAGTGCGCCTGAGCCCGATGCCCTCTGCAGCCAGCGCCAGCTCCATGCCGAGGTTACTCATGAGGGTGCCGACTACGGCGTTCGCCTTAAGCCTGCCCCGCGATTTGAAGTAGGGAGCAACGGCGAACAGAACGTGGTCGCCGTCAACAACGGAGCCTTCCCCTGTGGCGAAAATGGCCCTGTCGGCGTCACCGTCAAAGGCCACGCCCAGGTGCGCGGCGCGCGAAAGGGTCTCTGCCGCCATCGCTTCGGGATGTAGCGAACCGCATGCCAGGTTGATGTTTCGGCCGCTGGGCTCAGCGTGCAAGATGACTGCTTCTACCCCGAGTTCCTTCAGCAACCTCGGGGCGACTCGTAGAGCCGCTCCGTGTGCGCAGTCCACTACCAGCCGGTACGTGGCGAGGGGCACACCTCTGGGTACAAGATCGGTGAGAAATTCAACGTAGTCATCCAGCAATTTCGGTATGAGTGCAAGTGCTGCTTCTGGAGGTTCCGTTTCCGGAACTTCCGGTTCCGACTCCTCCGCTCTAATGGCGCGCTCAATTTCGAGCTCCTGCGCTTCCGCCAGCTTGGTTCCGGAACTCGAAAGAATTTTGATCCCGTTGTCCTCGTAGGGGTTATGCGAGGCTGAAACCACGACGCCCGCGGCGAAGCCGTGGTGACGAGCGAGGTATGCGACCGCGGGAGTAGGGATGACTCCGGCATAAGCTACCTCGACGCCCTTCGATAAGAGTCCGGCAGCCAGCGTGCGCGACATCCACACGCTGGACTCCCGCGTGTCCTCGCCTAACACGACTTGCAGTGGTCGGTGCGAGACGGCACTCCTCAAGAAGGAGCCCAGCGCACGCCCAATCCTCAACACCGTGGGGCGGTCGAGCGGGTACTCCCCAGCAACACCACGCACGCCGTCGGTCCCAAACAGTTGTGGCTTCTCGCTCACCACGTTCATCCGAGGGCAATCGGCAACCGCGTATGCCTCATTCTGAGAGTGTGACTTTGACAGGAGACGTCAAAGCCAGATTGCCCCAGGCGACCCGCAGCGTCACATTCTTAATGGCGTCTTTAGGATAGGAAAACGTAATGGTCAGCTTTTCGGGCTTACCCTCTGCCTTGGCAAGAGACAAGGGAGCTTCGAACTTTACATGCGCCTTCTGGATCTCGAAGGCATCGAGGTGCGCGTGCCGAACCTCAGCAGGGTCAATGAAAGCCAGGCTCCACTGCGACCCGTCATCGGAACGGTGCATGCCCAAATAGTAGTAACCGGCCGGAACGCTTTTGCCTCCGATCGTCAGAGGAAGCTGGGTTTCGAAATTCGTCCAGAAATTGCTCCCCATGCGCCACACTTTGCCCTTGGTCATCGAGTCGAACTTCGCGGGATCCTCGTAGACCTGCTTCCACACCGGACGACCGTAGTTGATGGCAAACTCGCCGGCGGCAGAGTTGGTTTTCTCATTCCAGTAGAGCACGCGGGCCGAAGCATAGTCGTCCGGACCGCCACCCTCGGCAACGATGGTAGGCTTTGCCTGCTGCGCCTGGACAGCAGTCGCAAACAACACTATTCCTGCGGTGAGTATCGTGAAAGTCTTCACTAAACCTCCCCCGTTCAGGGGCTTGGAGCGCCCCGTCCACGAGCCGATCTCCAGGCTCGCGTGTGACGCCCGCTTACCCTGAACTCAAGCCCCCGGCTCTGATTCCCCGGCCCAGGAATACTATCTCATCCGCTCGCATGATTGCAACCCGGCTACTTCTGAGCCTTCTGGGTGGTTCTGGGTTCTGGGAGCGCGGCCATCCTGGCCGCATTGCCGCCCTGTTGGTTGCGGGCTGGAAGCCCGCGCTCCCAGCGGTAACGTAGCGAACGTAGCGTCGGTTCGTTGCTTTTCCGTTATGGGTCTCCTATACTGTGACACTTTGCTGCAGGGGTCGGAGGCCGCTATGCCTGCCGGACAACCTTTTAATTGGATCGGCACCCTGTCAGCGCTGGCTCCTAGCAGGGAAGCTGACAACTGACTGACCCACGGCGCCACTGGCCTCTGGCAGCTTCTTTATGAAAATCCACGAATATCAGGCTAAACAGATTCTGGGCCGGTACGGTGTGGCTGTCCCGCGCGGTGAAGTGATCTCCCGTGTGGAAGAAGCACGAGTCGCGGCCGAACGCCTGGGCGGCGGTACCGTGGTGGTGAAGGCCCAGATCCACGCCGGCGGACGCGGCAAGGGCGGAGGAGTGAAACTGGCGCGAAACTCGGCAGAGGCGGAGAAGGTTGCCGGCGACATTCTCGGCATGACCTTAGTGACTCACCAAACAGGCCCCGAAGGCCGGGTGGTGCGCAAGGTCCTGATCGAAGAAGGCTTAGACGTCGCGCGGGAGCTCTACCTGGGACTGGTGATCGACCGCGCCATAGGGCGCCCGGTGTTCATGGCGTCCACCGAGGGCGGTGTGGAGATCGAGGTGGTGGCAGCCCAACACCCGGAAAAGATCCTTAAAGAGTCTATCGATCCAGGCGTAGGCTTCCAGGCGTTTCAGGCTCGCAAGCTGGCCTTTGGGCTCGGTCTGGAGGGGGTCCAGGTGACAGAAGCGGTGAAATTCTTCGCCGCCCTCTATCGAGCCTTCGAAGGCACAGACGCGTCACTCACGGAAATAAATCCTTTCGTGGTCACGCGGGACGGTCGGCTGCTGGCGCTCGATGCCAAGATGAACTTTGACGACAACGCTCTCTTCCGCCACCGGGAGATTCGCGAGCTG
Source organism: Terriglobia bacterium (assembly GCA_035490955.1). Lineage (GTDB taxonomy): Bacteria > Acidobacteriota > Terriglobia > UBA7540 > UBA7540 > DATJKY01. The sequence goes on from DATJKY010000292.1 coordinate 11,674, forward strand.
CGCGACCTCGACGAGGAAGATCCGCTGGAAGTGAAGGCCTCCAACTCCGGCCTGAACTACATCCGCCTGGACGGCAACGTGGGCTGCATGGTGAACGGCGCGGGCCTGGCTATGGCCACCATGGACATCATCCAGTACGCGGGGGGGCGTCCGGCCAACTTCCTCGATGTTGGCGGGGGCGCGAGCGAAGAACAGGTCCGCAAAGGATTCGAGATCATCCTCGGCGACCCCAACGTGCGCGCTGTGCTTATCAACATCTTCGGCGGCATCATGCGTTGCGATATCGTTGCCAATGGTGTGGTCGGCGCGGCCAAAAGCCTGGGCATCAAGGTGCCCGTCGTCGTCCGCCTGGAAGGCACCAACGTCGAGCTGGGGCAGAAAATTCTGCGCGAGTCGGAATTAAATTTCACCGTAGCCAACGGCATGAAGGACGCGGCCGAAAAAGTCGTCTCCTTGGCGCGCCACTAGTGATTAGCGGGTGTCAGGATTGATTTTATCTCTCGCCACATGGCGAGCACACGGTGGTATTCCGCCAGTTCTTCAGGAGGAATGACGCAGTCCTCATGTCTGTTCTCGTTGACGAAAACACGCGTCTCCTAGTCCAGGGCCTCACGGGCCGCGAGGGTGGATTTCACACCGGGCAGGCGATCGAGTACGGCACCAAAGTGGTCGCGGGCGTGACTCCAGGCAAAGGCGGTACGGTGTGGAAGGGTGCGACCGGCAGTCGCAACGTACCCGTGTTCAACACCGTTGCCGAGGCTGTTGAAACCACTGGCGCCAACGTCTCAGTGATCTTTGTTCCGCCGGCGTTCGCTGCTGACGCCATCATGGAAGCCGCGGACGCGGGCTTGCCCCTGGTGGTTTGCATCACCGAGGGCATTCCTACCTTCGACATGATTCGCGTCAAGCAGTTCCTGGCTGGCAGCAACACGCGCCTTATCGGTCCCAACTGCCCTGGAATCATATCTCCCGGTAAGTGTAAAGTCGGGATAATGCCGGGCAGCATCCACAAGCCGGGAAATGTGGGTGTGATCTCGCGCAGCGGCACCTTGACCTACGAAGCGGTGGGCCAGCTTACCAGCCTAGGCATCGGTCAATCCACGTGCATCGGCATCGGCGGCGACCCCATCATCGGCACCAGCTTCGTCGATGCGCTCCGCCTTATGAACGACGATCCGGAAACACACGCCATGGTCCTCATCGGGGAAATCGGCGGCAGCGCCGAGGAAGATGCGGCACAGTTCATCAAGGAACGGGTAAGAAAGCCGGTGACGGGTTTCATCTGCGGCCGCACGGCTCCGCCCGGACGCCGCATGGGGCATGCCGGCGCCATCATCTCCGGCGGCAAGGGCACCGCAGCAGACAAGATTGCTGCTTTGCAGGCCGCGGGCATCACGGTGGCCGGAAGCCCGGCGCTCATCGGCGAAACGATGGCGCAACTGCTCAGCCATCAGCATGAACAATAAGCCTCTGCGGCCGTTCTGAGAGCTGAAAGCTGACGGCTGAAAGCTTCGAGGAGGAGAAGCATGGCGTTAGAGCGTACCTTGACCATTATCAAGCCGGATGCGGTGGAAGCCGGCCACATCGGCGACATCATCAGGATCTTTGAGGCCCATCATTTTAAGATCGTGGCGGCGCAGCTCGTGAACCTCACTAAGCGAGAAGCCGAGGGCTTTTACGCCGTCCATCGAGCCCGCCCTTTCTTCGACAGCTTGACTACGTTTATGAGCTCTGGCCGCGCTCTAGTGATGGTGCTCGAGGCCGAGAACGCTATTGCCCGTCTGCGGGAGGTGATGGGCGCGACCGACCCCGCTAAAGCGGCTCCAGGAACAATCCGCAATCTTTACGCTTCCAGCATCGAGCGCAATTCTGTGCACGGGTCGGACGCCATGGGAACCGCCGCCTTCGAGATCAGCTACTTCTTTCCCGGAGTGGCCCTCGTTTAGCCTAGCTTCACAGGTTACGGGGGGACATCGTCGCACGGTCACCCGCACCACCCTTCCCACCGGAAGAGGTGGCGCGACCGATCAGCACTGCTCTTGCCTAAACAGCGACGCACGATTGGCGCGAGGAGGGTTAATGTACCTCAAGGGAAAGCTCGTGGTCTCTCTTGCCTGTGTAACATCTCTGGCTTGGTGTGCGGAGCGCTTCGCCGTAAAGGTCGAGCGAGGCGTGGCGGTGAAGATGCGTGACGGTGTGACACTGCGCGCCGACGTCTATCGCCCCGAGGCCGAAGGTAGATTCCCGGTGCTGCTTGAGCGTACGCCCTACAACAAAGCGAACGGATTGGAGTTCGGCCTCAAGGTGGCAGCTCGTGGTTACGTGGTCATCATCCAGGACGT